>NZ_JACJRS010000039.1 GCF_014697375.1 Phormidium sp. FACHB-1136 | reverse complement strand
GTCAACGGTGAGTTTTGGGCCATCGTCAGTGATGAACCCACCGCCTTGCACACCTTCGAGGAATATAGTTTGCGCTTTGATATCGTAGCTTTAGCTTCCCGCAGGGTAGAGGTCTTTCTCGATGACCAGTTCTCATGGCTGGAATCTGAGGGTGTTCAGATTTTTGTGTAAGCCTGTGACGGTTCAGGGCTTGAAACGTTCTGGAAATAGGATAGCAAAATGTGACAGGGCGGCTCTCCAGTTTTTGATGGGCCTTGTCCATCGTTTGGCAATATGGTTCATGGCGAGATACATCAGTTTGAACACGGACTCTTCATCAGGGAAGACGGCTTTGGTCTTGATAACCTTACGCAGAGAGCGATTCAGGGATTCAATGGCATGGGTGGTGTAGATGGCTTTACGGATATCCATGGGGTAATCAAAGATCAGGATGATGTTCTCCCAGTGGCACAGCCAAATCTGGCTAATCGCGGGGTAATGCTCATCCCACTGGGCGGCGAAGGTTTCTAGGGCGACTTCCGCCTCCGCCAATGTGGCGGCTTGGTCGATGGGCTTGAGGTCAGCGACGACGGCCTTGCGGTCTTTCCAGGGAACATAGCGCAAGCAGTTGCGAATCAGATGGACGATGCACAACGGCACCTGGGTGTCGGGATAGACGGCCTCAATGGCCTGGGGAAATCCCGTGAGTCCATCCACGCAGGCGGCTAGGATATCCTTCACACCCCGGTTTTTGAGGTCGGTGAGCACCTTGAGCCAGAACTTGGCCCCCACCCTTCGGGAAGCAAGCTACCGCTTCCGCCTCGCCAATCCACAGACCCAGCAGGGTTTTGTTGCCCTCCACCGTCACCCCCAGGACGACGTAGACCGCCCGTTTGACGTAGAGGGCATCGAGATAGAGGATGGGGTACACCTCATCGAGGGGCCGACACGGCCAAGCTTTGACCTCCTCGCTCACCGCATCGGTGACCTCACTAATCAGCGAGGACGAGACATTGACCCCATAGGGTTCTTCCAGTTGAGCACTGATGTCTCGGGTGCTGTTGCCACGGGCATAGAGCGCCAGAATCTTCTCGTCGAGCCCCGGCAAGACGGCGCTGATGCTTCGGCACCAGGATCGGCCCGAAGTCGCCGTTCCGGTCACGCGGGATGGACAGGTCTAAATCCCCCTGGGTGGATTGCACCGTCTTTTTCGAGTAGCCGTTGCGGCTATTGCGACGCTCTGAGTCGGCCTCAGAGCCCGTCTCATCCTGCCCCAGGTTGTGACTCAGTTCTCCCGCGAGCGCTCGCTCCACCAGTCGCACGCTGATCTGTTTGAGCAGGCCGGACTCGCCCAGGATGTCCTCTGGCCCCTGGCAATCAGCCAACAGGTCGTCCAGCCTATCGTCGAGGCGGTTCGGTTCTTTCTTCTTGCGTACTCGGTTCTTTCTTCTTGCATACCATGATGCGGTCTCCTAGATTATCGGGATTCTAGACCGCTTACACAAAATTCTGATCAGTCTCCCCTACGCTTGACTTCTCACTCATCCAGCAAACTCAGCACCTCTTGTTCTACAGGGCGAGATCGCATCAATTCTGCTGGAATACCTTGATCCGCCAGTTGAATGATTTCCAGAATTAATCGACGCACCTGCTCGGCGATCTCAGGCTCCCATTGACCTAGCTTGGTATCAAGTTGTTCAACGATAGTAGACTTAATCGGAATTAAAAAAAGCAGTCAATTCTTTGCCTGAAATCGAACGTTCCTATAGTTACTGTGTGCATTTACATGCAGAGCGACTTATTACCGATAAGGTCTAGTGTCCATAAACGCCCTAATCATTGGATTCCGCTGCGTCGTCCTTGGCCTTGGCCGAAGTTGATTTGCGGGTGGTGGATTTTTTCGTCGTTGAGGTTTTGGTGTTTGCTGCCTTGGTGGTGCTCTTCGTGCCCGAAGCCTTACTCGCCGCTGCCGCTTTGGTGGTTTTAGCGGTCGTCCCGGTCTTGGTGCTCTTTTTTGTGGTGCCTGATTTCGTCGTGCTGGGCTTGCGGGTACCAGATTTAGCCGTACTGCCTTTCTTGGCCTTGCCGCCCTTGGTGGTAGCCTTAGCGGCGATCCATTCCAGGGCTTGCTCCACGGTGATGCTCTCTAGCTCCACGCCTTCGGGGACGGAGGCATTCACCTTGCCGTGCTTCACATAGTGGCCGTAGGGGCCGTTGAAGACGGCAATCATTTCGCCATCGTCGGGGTGGTTGCCCAGCTCCTTAAGGGGGGTGGCTTTGCCCCGTCCGCGTCCGGTTTTGGGTTGGGCCAGCAGTTCCAGCGCCCGTTCTAGGGAGATGGTCAGCACGTCGTCATCGCCCTTGATGGAGCGATAGTCTTTGCCGTCCTTGCCCTGGTCGTGGATGACGTAGGGGCCAAAGCGGCCTTGGCTGGCTTTGACGGGCTTGCCCGTTTCGGGGTGTTCGCCCAGCAGGCGCGGCAACCGCAATAGACCCACCGCCGATTCCAGGGTGATGTCTTCGGCCTTCATGCCCTTGGGCAGAGAGGCGCGTTTGGGTTTGGGGTTGTCGTCGGTGGCCTCGCCGAGCTGCACGTAGGGGCCGTAGGGGCCGATGCGAAGGAAGATCGGCTCTCCGGTGTCGGGATGGAGGCCGACTTTGTCCGGGCCTTCCACCTTTTGTTTGATGATGCGCTCGATCTGCTCCTCGTCCAGGTCGGCGGGGGGCACATCGGCGGGGATAGAGGCCCGCACCGATTCTTCGCCATCACCAATTTCGATGTAGGGGCCGTAGCGACCGATGCGTACCTTGGCCTCCAGGTCGTTGAGGACGACGGTGCGGGCTTCGGTGGCGTCGATCTGGGCTTCGCGGGTGTGGACTTGGGTTTCTAGGCCCTTATCTCCGGCGTAGAATTCCTTTAAATAGGGCAGCCAGTCCACTTCTCCGGTGGAGATGTCGTCGAGGGTTTGCTCCATGCGGGCCGTGAAGTGAACATCCACCAGGTCGGGGAAGTTTTGCTCTAGCAAAGCGGTGACGGCAAAGGCGGTGAAGGTGGGGATGAGGCTGTTGTTCACCAGGCGCACATAGCCCCGGTCGATGATGGTGCCGATGACGGTGGCGTAGGTACTGGGCCGACCAATGCCCTCGCTTTCTAGCACTTTGACTAGGGTGGCTTCGGTGTAGCGGGCGGGGGGCTGGGTTTCGTGGCCGATGGCTTCTAGATCGGAGCAGTTGAGGGCATCCCCAGTCCTGAGGTTGGGCAGCAGCACCTCTTGGCCTTCAATCGCCGCATCGGGATCATCGGATCCTTCTACGTAGGCGCGGAAGAAGCCAGGAAAATCAATGCGCTTGCCCGTGGCCCGGAAGATGGCGTCTTCCACCTCGATGGAGGCGGTGATGTTGGTTTGGCGGGCTTCGGCCATCTGGCTGGCGACGGTGCGCTTCCAGATTAGGTCGTAGAGGGACAGTTCCCGTCCCGACAACCCCGTTTCTGCCGGAGTTCTAAAGGTGCTGCCAGCGGGGCGAATGGCTTCGTGGGCCTCCTGGGCACCCTTGGATTTGGTGGCGTACTGGCGGGGTTTGGGGCTGAGGTATTCCTGGCCGTACTTGGTTTCCACGCAGGAACGGGCCGCTTCGATGGCCTGCTGAGACAGATGCACCGAGTCGGTACGCATGTAGGTGATGTAGCCCTGCTCATAGAGGTTTTGGGCCACGCGCATGGTGTCGCGGGCGGAGAGGCGCAGCTTGCGGTTGGCCTCCTGTTGCAGGGTGGAGGTAGTGAAGGGGGGCGAGGGCTTACGGGTGTTGGGCCGTTCCTCTAGGTTGCTGACCGTCCACACGCCTTCCAGCAGACGGGCTTGCAGATCACGGGCCTGGGCTTCATCGAGGAGGACAACTTCCCGACCCGCGATAATCTGCCCGGTGGATTCATCAAAGTCGCTGCCGTTGGCAAGGCGCGTCCCCGCCAGGGAATAGAGCTTGGCTTCAAAGGCGTTTTTGTCCTTCAACAGGCTGGCCTTCAAATCCCAGTAGGAGCCTTTTCGGAAGGCGCGGCGCTGCTGTTCGCGGTTCACCACCACCTTCACCGCCACGGATTGCACCCGTCCGGCGGACAGCCCTCCAGCGATTTTCTTCCACAGCAGGGGCGATAGGGTGTAGCCCACCAGGCGATCTAAAATGCGGCGGGTTTCCTGGGCATGGACAAGCTGATCGTCAATGGTGCGGCAGTTTTCCAGGGCAGATTGAATCGCCTCCTGGGTAATTTCGTGGAACACCATGCGCTTGGTGGGCACCTTGGGCTTGAGTACCTGGAGCAAGTGCCAGCTAATGCTTTCCCCCTCGCGGTCTTCGTCCGTGGCTAGTACCAGTTCGTCCGCGTCCTTGAGGGCGTCCTTGAGGGTTTTGACCACCTTCTTTTTGTCGCTGGGGACGATGTACAGCGGCGCAAAGTTATCGTCGGGGTTCACCCCCAACTGCGCCCACTTTTCCCCCTTCACCTCCGGCGGAATTTCGCTGGCCGAGCGGGGCAAATCGCGCACATGGCCCATGGAAGCCTCCACCCGATAGCCCCGTGGCAGGTAGTTGCGAATAGTTTTGGCCTTGGTAGGAGACTCGACAATAACAAGGGTTGACATAGGGCTGATGGCGCGGTTAATAGCGATGCGGCGGGCGGTAGACAGAGCCAGAAAGAAAGTGTACCCGACCGTTCCCCCGATTGAGATCCGGCTAGGGATAGGGCTGGGGAGCGAGACCCAGGTGTTAATCACTTTAATGCACAGGTTCAGGGAACTTGGTGGCAAATCCCTAAAAAACTTAATGATTGATGGAGCAGGTCTACGTTCACCATACCTATAAATGAATAGATCACAGAGGGGGATACCGTCTAGGGTGGGCAAAATCCCTCGGTATCTGCCCAGAGGGGCGGGATCGCGATAATATGCCAGGTGTAGGTTTGTAAACGTGTCATCGACAAGGGGAAGCGCCCATGGATTTTGCTAGCCTTGCGGCCCAGCTTAATGCTGGCACCATCTGGCCAGAGGGCATTATCGTTGCCACCATTCTGGTGATTTTGGTGGGAGATTTAATTCAGGGGCGTTCCTCCTCGGCTTGGACACCCTACGCCGCTATGGTGGGCGGTTTGGGGGCGATTGTGGCCCTAACCTTGCAGTGGGGCGCGGCCAATCCCATCGGCTTCCTGGGCGGCTTCAATGCCGATGACCTGAGCGTCATTTTCCGGGGCATCATCGTCCTCTCGGCGGTGTTCACGGTGCCCATGGCCATCCGCTACGTGGAGCAGTCCGGCACCTCCCTTGCGGAATTTTTGGTCATCCTGCTCACCGCCACCCTGGGGGGGATGTTCCTCTCCGGCGCGAACGAACTGGTGATGATTTTTGTCTCGCTGGAAACCCTCAGTATCGCCTCCTACCTGCTGACGGGCTACATGAAGCGCGACCCCCGTTCCAACGAAGCGGCGTTGAAATACCTGCTGATTGGGGCGGCGAGTTCCGCGATTTTCCTCTACGGCTCCTCCCTGCTCTACGGCCTCTCCGGCGGCGAAACCCGCCTATCGGAAATTGCCAACACCATCGTCAACGTTAACGGCGAAGCGCCCATTGGCCTAATTGTCGCCCTGGTGTTTGTGATTGCCGGGATCGCCTTCAAAATCGCCGCTGTGCCCTTCCACCAGTGGACGCCCGACGTGTACGAAGGCTCCCCCACTCCGGTGGTGGCCTTCCTGTCTGTGGGTTCCAAAACCGCTGGCTTTGCCCTGGCCATCCGCCTGCTGATTGAAGCCTTCCCCCTCGTCTCCGAGCAGTGGCGCTTTGTCTTCACCGCCCTGGCCATCCTCAGCATGGTGCTGGGCAACGTGGTGGCCCTGGCCCAAACCAGCATGAAGCGCCTCCTGGCCTACTCCTCCATTGGCCAAGCGGGCTACCTGATGATTGCCCTAGTCGTCGGCACCGATGCGGGCTATGCCAGCCTGATCTACTACCTGCTGGTGTACCTGTTTATGAACCTGGGCGGTTTCACCTGCGTGATTCTGTTTGCCCTGCGGACAGGCAGCGACCAAATCAGCGACTACAGCGGCCTCTACCAAAAAGACCCCCTGCTGACGTTGGGCCTCAGTATTTGTCTGCTGTCCCTCGGCGGCATTCCCCCCATGGCTGGGTTCTTCGGCAAAATCTACATCTTCTGGGCAGGCTGGCAAGCCGGAGCCTACGGCCTCGTGCTGGTCGGCTTGGTAACGAGCGTGATCTCCATCTACTACTACATCCGCGTCATCAAGATGATGGTGGTGAAGGAACCCCAGGAAATGTCCGACGTGGTGAAAAACTATCCCACCGTGCGCTGGGATTTGCCCGGTCTGCGGCCCATGCAAATTAGCCTGATTCTGGCCCTAGTGGCCACCTCCCTGGCCGGGATTTTGTCGAACCCCCTGTTCACCCTGGCCAACAATGCTGTGGTGCAGACGCCCATGCTGCAAACCCCAGTCGCCACGACGACCAACCTGGTCAATCCCGTGGCCCTAGGAGATAGCCTGAACTGAAGCGGCTAAACCCTCAATGTCTACGACAGGCCCAGACGCTTGAATTCAGCGTTTGGGCTTGTTTTTGTACCTAGAGTCCAGTGGGTTAGGCACTGGACTGCTAAAGGGAGCGAGGATCGGGGAGTTGGGTGGTGATTAAGGCGGCAGCCAGGACAAAGGCGCTGGAGGCCCAGAGACAGCCCACCAGGCCAAACCACTGGAAAAATAGGCCGGAGGTGATGGTGCCCAGCAGGCGACCGCCGGAGTTGGCCATGTAGTAGAAGCCGACATTGAGGGCCACGTCCTTGTCTTCGGTGTAGGCCAGCACCAGGTAGGAATGGACGGCGGAATTGAAGGCAAACACGATGCCGAAGACCACCAGCCCCCCGGTGACGGCGATGTCCCCCCGCAGGCCAGACATCAGGGTGAGGGCAATCAGGGCGGGAATGGCGGTGAGGATGGAGGTCCAGAACAGGATGGTTTTGGCCTTGGGCACCACCTTGCCGCTGGCATCCTTGCGCAGCAGTTGAGGGGCAAGGAATTGCACGATGCCGTAGCCAATCACCCAGATGGCCATGTAGGAACCCACCTGCATGAACCGCCAGCCCAGCACCTCATACAAAAACACGGGCAGCGCCACCACAAACCACACATCCCGCGATCCAAACAGGAAGAACCGAGCCGCAGATAGGATGTTGATTTCCCGACTTTTGGAAAACAACTGGCGGAAGGGCACCTTTTTGCCAATTTTGCCCATGTCCGCAGGCAAGAACCAGCCGGAGCCAAAAATCACCACCAACACCGCCGCCTGGATTAGCAGGGCCGGACTGAATCCAACCCACTCCAGCAGCGCCGCCCCCACAAAGAAGCCCACCCCCTTGAGGGCATTTTTAGACCCCGTCAGCACCGCCACCCATTTGAACAGGCGGGAGGCCGCTTCCTTGGGCACCACCAGCCGGATGGCGCTCTTGGAACTCATTTTGGTCAAATCCTTGGCAATCCCAGAGAATGCCTGGGCCGCCATCACATAGCCCACCTGCACGGGCACCCCCCAGTCGGGGTTGAGGAAGCTCAACATCAGTAGGGCGAAGATTTGCAGGGCAATGCCGCCGTAGAGGGTCAGCCGCAGCCCCACCTGGGAGCCAATCCAGCCGCCAAAGAAGTTGGTGACAATGCCAAACACCTCATAGAAGAGGAAGAGCATGGCAATTTCAAAGGGGGTGTAGCCCAGCACATGGAAGTGCAGCAACACCATCATCCGCAGAGCGCCATCGGTGATGGTAAAGCCCCAGTAGGCCGCTGTGATGATGGCGTAGTTCCGCAGGCTTTCGGGCTTGAACGTTGAAGATGTCATGGTGTTAGTTGCCTTTTGCCTTTTGCCTTTTGCCTTTTGCCTTTTGCCTTTTGCCTTTTGCCTTTTGCCTTTTGCCTTTTGCCTTTTGCCTTTTGCCTTTTGCCTTTTGCCTTTTGCCTTTTGCCTTTTGCCTTTTGCCTTTTGCCTTGCCCCTACAGGGTTTGGGCGACCTTGCGGGCGAGTTCGGCCATGCGGTTGGAATAGCCCCATTCGTTGTCGTACCAGGCTAGAATTTTCACCTGGGTCTCGTCCACCACCATTGTGGAAAGGGCGTCGATGATGGCAGAGCGGGGATCGTTTAGATAGTCCACCGACACCAGGGGCCGTTCTTCGTAGCCGAGGATGCCCTGGAGGGGGCCATCGGCGGCGGCTTTCAGGAGTTGGTTGACCTCCTCGACCGTGGTGGGGCGTTCCACTTCAAACACGCAGTCCGTCAGGGAGGCATTCAGCAGGGGCACCCGCACCGCTAGCCCGTTGAGTTTGCCCTTCAGTTCGGGGTAAATCAGGCTGATGGCGGTGGCCGATCCGGTGGTGGTGGGAATCAGCGAGAGGCCCGTGGCCCTAGCCCGCCGCAGGTCTTTGTGGGGGGCATCGACGATGGTTTGGGTATTGGTGTGGTTGTGGATAGTGGTGATCACCCCATGGCGAATGCCCAGTCCTTCGTGGATCACCTTGACCACCGGGGCGAGGCAGTTGGTGGTGCAGGAGGCGGCGGTGAGCAGACGATGTTCGGCGGGGTCATAGAGCTGATCGTTGATGCCGTAGACCACGTTGAGCGCCCCTTCTTTCACCGGGGCGGCGACGATCACCTTTTTCACCCCATGGTCGTAGTAGGGGTCGAGGGTCTCGGTGGTGCGAAATTGGCCGGAGCATTCCAGCACCATGTCCACCCCGTAATCCGCCCAGGGCACCTCTCCCGGTGTCTTGCCCCTCGTGAAGCTGAGGGGGGTGCCGTCGATGGCGAGTTTGTCTGGCCCAACGGCGGTGACTTCAGGCGACCAGCGACCATGAACCGAATCAAATTTCAGCAGGTGCGCCGCCGCCTCGGTGCCCCCTTTAATCTCGTTGATGTGGACAAACTCTAGCTCTGGGAAGGCCCAGCCCGCCCGCAGCACCAGCCGACCAATGCGGCCAAAGCCATTGATTGCAACCTTCACCATGGATCCTCATTCCTCTAGATGATCCACCGCTGGCGGTCACACCGGGGCACCCCCAGCCTGCGCCACCCCCGGCGGGAAATACATCATTTCAAAAAAACTTGATGGATTACATCATTTCAAAAAAACTTGATTTGTCAAGCCGCCTGCAATACATCCCGATGCGGTGGGGATGACCAACCTTTTCCTCCGGTCGTCAATAACGCGGGAAGCGTTCTTCCTGTGGCGGTTCTAGGTGGCCACGGTCAGATCACCTGCCTCCCTTCCCAAAGCCTTACCGATGCCAGCGAGTGACATCAAAGGTGGTTCCGGTGAGTTTAACCATCTTGCCGTCATCGTCAAAGAGCGGCCCCCCACGGGCGTTGATGTAGCGCACTTCCCCATCGGCCCGAATAATCCGCAAATTCGCCTCAAAGGCTTCCCCCCGCTGCGCTGCGGCCTGAATCACGTCCGCATGAAGTTGCTGATCATCCGGGTGAATCAGGGCTTCTATTTGCTCTGGGGTGGGGGGTGGGTCGCTGGGATCAAAGCCGTGAATCAGGTACAGTTCCTCCGTCCAGTAGACCTCGCGGGTGCTGATGGTGGCCTCCCAACAGCCAATTTGCGCGACCCGCTGGGCATTGCGAAGCATCGTTTCTGAGCGCCGTAGTTGGGCTTCAATCTGCTTACGCTGCTCAATTTCCTGGGTGAGTCGGGCATTGGCCGCCATCAGTTCTTGCCAGATGTTGGCGGTAATGCTGTCCATCATCATGTCTGGCATGGTGTCTGGGCGATGGGCAGGTTTAGATCCGGGATCGTAGCGGGGATTTAAACAGTAGCCTTGGCCGTAGTGGGTCTGAATTAAATCTTGGACACCCGCTTGTTCTAGTTTGCGCCGAATGCTGCGGATGTGGCTTTTAAGGGTGGCATCGGTGGGAAGAGAATCCTCCAGGGGCCACAGACGATCACCCATGTCACTACAGGAAAACATCTGTCGAGGATAGCTGAGCAGCAGCTCCAAAAGTTGATACTCTTTGCGGTTCACCTTAACCACCTGACCCTGGCAGAGGACTTGCCGAGCGGTTGGATTTAAGGTCAGCGGCCCCCAGGCTAGGGTCGTACTCGCCCGCCGCAGCCCCCGCCGCGACAGCGCCCGTAGGTGGGCCAGTAATTCAGGTTCCTGAATGGGCTTAGGCAAGCAGGCATCGGCCCCACTATCTAAGCCTTGAACGCAGTGCTCCGAGGGCTGGGCCTCGGTCATCAGCAGCACCAGTATCGGATTGCCCACATTGCGCAACCGCCGACAGAAGCTGACGCCATCCAGGCGCGGCAACAGGGCCTCCAGTAAAACCAGGTCGTACATAAACGCCTGGAGTAAGTCCCAGGCGTCCTCGCCATCGGTGGCCAGATCAACGATGAAACCGTGGCGGGATAAGGTTTGGTGCAGCGTATGTCGCAGAATTTTGTCAGCGGACACCAGCAGAATTTTCATGGATCCACCGCAGACCAAAAAGGTTTATGGGGAACATTTTGCCACATTACACAAACTTTTCACCTTTTGATGTCATGCTTCCTTGGGAATGTTGGGAAAGACTCCTTCCCAAAGGAAAATCTATGACTTCTGTGTCCCACCAGGCTAGGGATATGATCCAGAAGGATGCGATCATTAGTGGCGTTATCAACGCTGTCATTAATGGCGTGATTGGCTGGTTTATGTTCCGAGGGCAATCCTCTATTCCCCTCACTGTTGATACGATTTCTGCCCACGAAAAAACGGTCTTTTCCACTGGGGTGATGACAGCCTTTCTCCTATCCGTGATTTTGGGTGCCATCGCTTTCTTTACCTTTGCTAAAAAAGCCAAAGATCTTCAATTGGCCTCTAATGAGTTGCTGGATCGTCCCTTCTTCTTCTTTGGCGTTAGAACGATTGCCTTCTATTCGCTGTTTGCCTTTGGTACGGCGGCTTTGGTGGCGTTGTTTGTGCAAAAGTTTCTCGGCAGTGTGATGGTAACACCTGTGATCGCGGCGGTGTTACTAGGAATTATTGCTGGGCTGGCGGCGTGGTTTATCAATGCTGCCGTCATGCGGGAAATGTTGCGCCCTGAATAAAGACTAAACGATGAGAGTTCCACGCTTAACCGATTTAGGAGACTATGTAACAATGACCGTTTTAGATGCCTTTAAGTTAGATGGCCAGGTAGCTATTGTAACGGGTGGTGGCGCTGGCATTGGCCGAGGCATTGCCGAACTGTTTGCCCAGGCTGGGGCGGCGGTGGTGGTGAGTGATCTCAAGGAAGAAACCGCCGCTGTGGTGGCCGATGGCATTAACCAATCGGGGGGCAAGGCCATTGCCGTCGCCTGCGATGTCACCAACGATGACGCCCTAGCTAATTTGGTGCAGTCTGCCATCAATGCCTTCGGCAAAATCACCATTCTGATTAACAATGCCGGGGGCGGTGGGCCAAAGCCCTTTGATATGCCGATGGACACCTTTATTTGGGCCTATAAGCTGAATGTGTTCTCGGTGTTTCATCTCTGCCAACTCTGTGCCCCTCACATGGAAGCGGCGGGCGGCGGTGCTGTGTTGAATATTTCCTCCATGGCAGGCGATAACAAGAATAAAAATATGGCCTCCTACAGTTCCTCCAAAGCCGCAGAAAGCCACCTCACTCGCAATATTGCCTTTGACCTTGGCCCCAAAAATATTCGGGTGAACGCCATTGCTCCAGGGGCCATCAAAACCGATGCCCTCGCCACGGTGCTGACTCCCGACATCGAAAAAGCGATGCTGAAGCACACTCCCCTAGCTCGCCTAGGCGAACCCAATGATATTGCCTATGCGGCCCTATTTTTGTGCTCCCCAGCCTCCAGTTGGGTGAGTGGCCAAGTGCTCACCATTAGCGGCGGCGGCCTACAGGAATTGGATTAAACATCCTAACCGTAGGGTGGCACTGCCCACATTCTTAACGAACCGTAGGGTAGGCACTGTCCATCATTCTTAACCTCGCCTTGACCAGCGAAATTCGTCATTTTTGCCCGGAAATGAGTGGTGGTGGGCAGTGCCTACCCTACAACGATTTTCACCCCTCTTATCAAGAGGGTAGGGGAGATCTTTGACCGATTTATCTCTTTTACCGATTAGGAGAATCCATCATGGCACTCGATATTTTCTCGCTGCAAGATTACGTTGTCATCATCACCGGAGCGGGTGGTGCCATTGGCGGAGCCACTGCTGAGGTGTTAGCTGAAGCTGGGGCTAAGGTAGTTTTGTCTGACCTCAATGGGGACGCCGCCCAGGCCAAAGCTGATGAAATTACCAAAGCTACTGGACAAGAAACCCTGGCTCTAAAAACCGATGTTACCGATGAAGCCCAGTTGCAAGAATTGGTGGATGCCACGCTGAATAAGTTTGGCAAAATCACTGCCCTCGTGAATAACGTGGGCTGGGGTGAATACACACCGCTTTGGGGGGTCGATACCGATTACATGGTGAAGTCTTACATTCTGAATACCGTTAGCAGCTATAACCTCACAAAGCTGTGTATGCCTCACCTGAAAAAGCAGCCCAATGCTTCGGTAACGTTCTCTGGTTCGATGGTGGGTGTGACCCCTTCACCGGAATTTATTTCCTACAGCAATGCTAAGGCCGCCCTGGTCAACATGGTACGCAGTATGGCAGCAATGAGTGGCCCAGAAGTCCGCTGCAACACCATCGTGATTGGTTCCGTAGACAACGGAGCCGCCACCCTAGATGCGGGCTACGACGAAGCTATGCTGAAGCGCTTGGCCGATGCCTTTGTGATGAAGCGCCGTGGTCTACCTCGCGACATTGCCCACGCCTTTAACTACCTGATTTCCCCTGCCGCCAGTTGGGTCACAGGGATTGAATTGCGCGTGGATGGCGGCGGTTCCTACAAGAGCAAAATGCCCACCAGCGATGACTAATTTAGACGACCAATTCATTTAGTCAATTGGTTCAGATTCCGTAGATTACAAAGTCCCCGAAGCCCTCACCCCCAACCCCTCTCCCATGGGGAGAGGGGAGCCAGAAAGGTTCAAAATCCCTCTCCCCATGGGAGAGGGATTTAGGGTGTAGCTTGCTTTCCGTAGAGTGGGCTAGGGAGAATTTCACATTGGGGTTTAGCCCACTAGGGAGGCTTGTTTTTTCATGTCCCGTTTTGGTTCTGTGCCAATGGCCTTTGGGTTGGGCGTAATGGGGTGGATCTCAACGACTCCAGCCCTTGCTTTGCCGACGGTGGATGCCGAGTTTTCCGAAACCATCCTGCTAACCGAAGAAACTCAGCCTTTGCCCGATTTCCTAAGCACCATCGATCCCAATGTGGGGCTGCGAATTCCTTCCCGTTTTGGTGAAGGCGTGCCCCTAGAGCAGGTGTATGTTTACATCCGAAATTCTACGAGCAATCCAGATCAGGACGCTGTTTTACAGGAACAAATTGCCGAAACCTTTGGGTTACGGGTAGGGGCAACCTTTAGTACTCTATTTGCCGATCAGAGCTTGCACCAGGTGCAGCAACTCCCCTTTGTGCAGGCGGCAGAATATCGGCTGTATGAGTCGAGTCGTCCGGGGCAAGCTGTTATTTTGGCCCTATTGGTGACGCTGAAACCGGAGGACGCTGAGGCCACGGTGCCCCCGCCCACCGGGATTTTAGCGAGTGGCAATTTTCAGGACTTCCCCACCCTGTACCAGGATGATCGCGCCCTGGTGAAATTCGTCCTAAACGGTGGGCTAGGGGTATTTAGCGACACTAATCCCTGGTTTGGCGCGGCGGATGGCTTTGTGGCTGGCCCCTACCGACCCACGGGCACGGTGGCTTGGGGTGAGGCCTATCTGGAACCCGGACTTGCGGGCATTACTCAACTGGGAGAAAGCCCTGCCTACCTCTATGGGGCGGCGTCTTACACCCTATCCGGCACCCTGCAACCGGACATTTTCCGCACCGACAACCGTTTTTATGGTGCCGTGGAAGACCTCTATGGCGGCGTACTTTTAGCAGAACCGGGCCGTCCTCTGAGCTTCAACCTATCGGCGGGAAGACAAATTTTTCAGTTGAATCAGGGCTTTTTGTTTTCCCAGTTCAGCGGTTCGGCCAATGCCCTAGAACGAGGGGCCAGCTACTCTAACCCGCGCACCGCCTACGATATGACCGTGCTGGCCAACCTGCGCTGGGGCGATTTTCGACTGCAAGGCTTCTTTTTAGAGCCCGACGAACTGCCCATTGCCGACAGCGGCACCCAATACCTCGGCACCAGCCTCGCCTACCACAACAACCAGGGGTTAGAGGCGGTGCTGTCCTACATCACCGTGCCCCAATCCAACCGGGCCTACCTGTTACCCAACGGCGACCGCTTCACCCGCGACGGCTTGCAGGTGATCAACCCCCGCCTGCGTCAGTCCACTCTCTTTGGTGTGCCGGGGCTGTGGGCCGAAGGGGAATACGCCTACCAATTCAGCGCCCAGCAAGCCATGGCTGCTCAGGGTGGATCCCTCTGGCTGGGCTACACTGCCGAGGAAATATCTTGGCGGCCCAGCCTCAGTTACCGCTTTGCCGGATTTAGCGGCGACAACCCCAATACCGCCACCTACGAGCGGTTCGACCCCCTCCAGGCCGGGGGATTATCAGACTGGCTACAGGGCATCAGTCTGGGCAAAATTTACCCCAATAGCAACAGCTTTTCCCACCGCATCACCCTCAGTGCCCAGCCTAGCCCAGACCTATCGATTTCGCTGGATTACTACTACCGCTTTGCCAATCAACTGAATAATCTGGGTGGCAATCCGGCCCTGGCCAATCTTGGATCGCGCTACATCGGTCAAGAATTTTTGCTAACCAGCCGCTATTTTCTGTCCCAAAACTTTATGCTTCAAGGGGTCGGTTCCGTGGCCTTTCCCGGTAGCGCCATTCGCCAAGCCGTTAGCCAAGACACCAGCCCCTGGATAACACTTCAACTCTCGCTGTTCATGTTCTTTTAATCTTGACCCATGTCGGGAGGGCAACATAAATCGTGAAACTTAGCCTAAAAATACCAACTCTTTTTCTACTTGGTTTTAGCTTTTTTTCTCCGGTCAAGGCTTTAGCCGAACAGCCGTTTCTCGCCCAGACTCCCTTAGAGGTATCAGGTCAGCCTTTGCCCTGGCAAGTTGTGACTTCAACAGAAGGGAAATACGTTGTGGATTTACCCGGAACTCCTACCGAACAAACTAGCACGAGTACCTTATTAGAGCGGGATCTACGCTGGCACATGGGTGCAGTAACCCTGCCAGCAATGAATGACACTGATTTGTTCGAGTACTATCTGGTGGCCTATGCCGATGTGCCCCGTAGTTTACGCTACGAATTTTCCCAAAGAGAATTGCTAGAAGCCGCCGCTGCCAGCATTGTCAATGACATCCACGATCAGCAGTTAAACGACACCCTGGTTATAGAAGAGATTGCGTTTCAGGGACTCCCGGCTCAACTGTTAACGGCACAGGGTTTAGGTCAATATCTGGTTGCCACCCTGAGCCTAACGGGAGATCGGTTTTATTTGCTACTAGCTATTGATGACGATCAAGCCAATTTTGAACATTTCTTCAATTCGCTGAGTTTAGTTCCTTAACGTGGGATCATTATGAAATTTATTGTTGCTTTAGGGTTAGCCGTCCTTACGCTGTCTGTAATAAAAACACCAGCCGCCTTAGCCAACGAAAGTCTCGGCAATGTCATTCGCGATAGTATTCGCGATGAAATCCGAGATGATATTCGTGACAATGTTCGTCGTGATGTGTGCCAACGCCGAGAAGATCGCAATCGCGACCCTGACCTTTGCAATACTCTCGAAAACATTGACGAATTGCGGGATGGCATTCGCCGGGGCACCAATCGGATACGCGCCATTGATGCAATTCTGAATTAGGACGTTCTGATTATGCTAGACCCCTGCAATCCCAATAATTCCACTATCCGAGAAGCCTTAAAACAGCTTCGATTTCCCATTATCGTCGGCGTGGCGGGTGATAGTGGCAGCGGCAAAACTACCTTTAGTAATGGCATTCGCCGATTAATTGGTAGCGATCTGGTGTCTACTATTTGCACCGATGGCTATCACAAAGAAAATCGCGAGCAGCGACAACAAAGTGGCCGTCTTCCCCTAGATCCAGAGGCCAATCATTTAGATGTGCTCGCTCAACATCTGGAACGATTAACCCAGGGAAAATCCATCGAGGTTCCCATTTATAACCATGGGACAGGCCAATTTGATCCACCGGAAACCTTGTCGCCCACCCCGATCATTGTGGTAGAGGGTTTGCATGTGCTATATCCTCAATTCCTGCCCTTTTTGGACTTCAGCCTCTATGTCGATCCTGATCGACAGGTGAAGTGGGACTGGAAATGGGAACGGGATGTGAAAAAGCGGGGCCACAAAGCCGAGGCATTAGAACAGGAAATGCTGCAACGGGAAGCGGCCTTTGTGCGATGGATCGATGCCCAAAAAATTGATGCCAATGTGGTGGTTCAAGTGGGGCACAGTCAACTAGAGGATCTGTTGCCCACTCGTTTTGCTGATACTCAGGCGGCGAAGGGCTACCGAGTTAGTCTCATTCTTGAACCCACTCTAATGCCCTTACCGAGCCTGTCGATTCCCTTAGACTTGGCCGCGATGTTGGAGCTAAATAAACCAGCCTTCCTACTTGCCGCTGTCCCCTTCCGCTATTGGGGAAGAACGGCCATTGCGGTTCACATTGACGGCAACCTTGCTCCCCAAACCATCAGCGAATTGGAGCAATATATTGTCGGCTGTACAGGGATTCCGCTACAAGAGGCTGTGCCTCAGGAAAACTATGAAAAGGTCTCTGCCACATCCTTTGCCCAACTGTTAATTGCTTGGCGGTTTTTAGCCCAGGTGCAGCAAAACCTTGGTGTCGAAGATGCTCTCCACTGAATTTTGGCCGCTTGTCAAGGGGGCCATGACCTTTAATGCTGAAGCGTTTCAGGCCATGGCCGATTTACCCAATGCCAACCAAATTGCCATTCAGGTGTTGCTCTTGGCAGGGTTTTCGCAATCGGTGGGGCAGGGGCTAATTTTATTTGTCAACCGCGTTAAGCTCATTCGCTTTTTGCTGAGCCTTTGTCTGGGGGCAATTTTGTTTGTCTTTAGTTATGGCTTTTGGATTGTGAGCACCCTGTTTGTTAGCCAGATTATTTTCCAGCAGAATCTCGATCTGCGTCTGGTCTACCACGCCGTCGGATTGGCCACCGCTCCGCAACTGCTGAGCTTTTTAATTGCTCTGCCGTATTTTGGTGTGCCTATCCAGATTTTTCTGGCCCTATGGGCGCTCTTAGTGTTTGTTCAGGGATTTAGCGTTTCTACAGGACTCGGACTTTGGCCCGCTTTCGTCAGTGGTTTGCTGGGCTGGATATTTCTTCAGATTTTACAGCGAACCCTCGGACGACCAATCAGAGCCTTAGGGACTTGGCTATCCAACACTGCCGCAGGTACTCCGCTCGTCACGGATCTCCAGGGTATCGAAACATTACTAGAAACGGGTCTTCACGGCGATTCTCACTATCAGGGTAAATGATGTCTTTGCTGCTATTTCGTCGCGTTGAAAAGGTATTAATACTGGCTTTGGGAGGATTTCTTCTAGCGCTGTTTCTGCCGCTTTTAGTGCCCCTAGTGCAGGCGGCTTTTGCGGCGATGACGGTGACGGCTAAGCTGATCCTTAACCTGGTCGGGATGGGGGTAATTGCCCTGCTGTTAACCATTTTACTGATGCCTCTGGAAACCCTGGGATGGTGGGCGGGTTGGTATGGCGATCCGGTGCAGGCGACGGCTAAAAATTTGGGTTCTTTCCAGGAGCCGATGGCCGACGATACTGCTATTTCCCATTACGTTGTTTATCTGGACGGCATTGGCCAATCCACCTTTGACTATCTGCCGGATGTGGAGCAATTTTTAGATGAATTAGCTCAGACTTTGCCCGACGATATTCAAATTATTCGTGGGTTAATGCCCTACTCCCCCATGAATCGGCCTCTCACCAGTGAAGATCGGCCTTTTTCGTGGTTTTGGAACTGGGTGAATCGGCTTAAGGCCAGCCGAAAGGGCAGTATGTTGGCTTTTTTAATCAATCTTCGCAATATTTTTGTGGTCTGGATTTCGGCGGATCAACGCTATGGCCCGATCTATAACCGAGGTACGGCCCAGGTTATTTACAACAGCCTGATCAACCACGGCTACCCGCCCCACGGTGGTGTGCCCATTACCCTGATTGGGTTTAGCGGCGGTGGTCAAATTTCCATGGGGGCGGTTCCCTACCTAAAAGAGGCTCTGCCCGCTCCGATTGATTTGATCTCCATTGCGGGGGTGTTTAGCGGCAACAACAACATCCTCAAACTGGAGCACATCTATCATCTGGTGGGCGACCAAGACAAAATCGAACGGCTCGGCCCGATCTTTTTCCCGAAGCGCTGGAAGCTGATGGGGCTGTCCTACTGGAACCGCAGTAAGCGACTGGGGAAGGTGAGCCTGATCAACCTGGGGCCAGTGGGTCACGAAGTCCCTGGTGGGGTGATGGATCCTGAGCGGGTGTTGCCCGATGGCCGGACGGCGTTGCAACAGACGGTGCAATGGGTGGCGGAGATTCTCCAGGGCACGGCCCTCCTCAAAGAACGACAACCGACGCCCCTACCGAGCACGCTGGAACGCTATCGACAGGCTCCCTTTAACCGAGCCGAGGGCTACCCGGTGCGGGCGGCGTTGCCCGTGAGTCGCTACCGTCCTATGGCCCCCTGGATGGGCCGTTTGCTGCTACCTCAGCCCGATCAGCGCCAGCCCCAGACCGTTCCCTTTGAGGTTCATCACGCCCCCGAAAAATACGCCCACCTGATCGGCACCGTGGTCAGCCTGGGCTGGAGCGAAGAACCCCAGGTGCAGGCCTATTTGCAGCAGGTGACGAAGGATGTTCACTTTAGCCCCCAGGCCACCTACAAAAGCCAGCAGGGCGGGGTTTATCCCACCCGTCTCAACCACTGGCAACGGGTGAATCCCCTGGAATCCTTGGCCGGGGCGCATCCCGACGACGACATGATCGTGGCCCTGCCCGATCCGGTGCAGGTGGAACCCTCCAACCGCGCTCCCCTGTTCTCCCACTACCCGCTGACCCTGCGTATTGCCCACGAACCGATTCAAATTACTGGGCTGTACTACGGCCTGGTGAAATTTCTGGGGCCAGGGGCGGGGATCGATCTCGACGAATCGCCAGGGGATGATCCTGAACAGTTCCAGGTCGTTCACTTTAATAAAGCCAGCGGCCAATTTGATGGCGTGCAGGAAACAGTGTGGTTGCCCCAGGTGGTGGCCAATGGCAATGGTACCGCCCCCTTCACCAATGGGGGGATTGAGCGGTCGCCCCTGAATGAAATGGGCTGGTACATCTATGGCGCGATGGGTCGTGATGCCATGGGTGGGGCCGATCTGTTTGTGGTGCGGGCGGTGGCTCCCCGTGCCCTGTTCCAACTCCAGCCCGATCAGGAGATCGTCGGACGAAAACCCGTCAAAACCTACCTCAAGCAAACCGCCTGGGGAGACTTGGCCGCGCAAAAGGGCCGGATTAGCTCGGTGCAGTTGGCCTATCGCTCCCACCAGCCTGTCTGGAACGAGGGTACCCGCGCCCTGCTGGTTCACGTTTACGGCGGCATCGGTGGCCACCAGATCGAACCCGCCGCCCAGGGGCCAGTGTACTTTGGGCACTTCTCCTTTGGCGTGGCCACCGTTGTGAAGGAGCCACTCACCGACGAGCTACGATTTGACATCGTCTATCACCAGATCTACACCCAAAACCCGGATGGTCTGACCGCCGGAACCATGCACTGGTCGCGCTACATGGGGGATCGCCAGTTTGGCTGGATTGGCCTGCGCCCCGTGGCCGATACGCTGATTCACTTTCCCCCCTTCACCCGCCATTATCCGGTGACCGCAGGCCAAGAGCCATCACCCTTAGATGTGTTGATTCGCCAGCTAGAGGTGATGGCCGCCCGCTACCGCATCGGCGACGGCAGTGGTGGCACCTACGTCGGCCCCGCCAACAACTGCGCCCAAGACTCCAATCAAAGCCTCTATGCCGCCCTGCAACAGATGGCCCGCTCCGTGCGCTCCAATGCCGATTACTCCCAGGCCGACCTCAACGTCTGGATGCGGCAAAACCCCGACCTAGCCCAGGATCTTCAGCAACTAGAGCACCTAGGGAAAGACCTGCGCCATCACCTGATGCCCTGGGGCAGTGCCCGCGCCGATTGGGCCACCGAAGCCGCCGCCCTGGGCAGCACCCTAGAAGACGATCCCCTCAAAACCCTGGGACGAGGGCTGGTGAGCTGGCGCACGGTGTTGCCTCGGGTGGCTAGCAACAGCATTACCGAATGTTTTCTGCGGCAAGGGGCCACCGCCTGGATGCTTCGCACCAACCAGCTTGGTGGGGAAAATCCAGAGATCGCGCCGCTAGCTCCCTTGGCGTTTTAGGGTTTTGTTACTGGGCGTTGCTAGGATGAGTTTTCTAACGTTTAGTTACTGATTTTGTCGAGTCGAGCCATCAGATCGTTTACAGTTTAAGCACCTAAAACGAGGTCATCATGAGCGAAAAAATTGATCAGTTTACCAGTGATCTAAATCAGCGCCTAACCGGGATTGAAGCCCATCTCAAACAACTGAAGGAAAAGCTGACGACAACCTCCAAAGAGGCCGAGAGTACCGTCAAAGCCAAACTCGCAGAGGCCAAAACAAAGCTAGAGGCCAAAAAAGATGAGGTAAAAGTCGCCAAGGAAACCCTAGCCCAACGGCTGGAGGCAAAAAAGTCAGAAGTGGAGGCTGAGATCGCCGAATGGAAAGATCAGAAAGAACAGGCCAAACTTTTGAAGCGAGCTGATAAAGCAGAGGAATATGCCCTGGCCGCTCTGCTCTTTGCCGCCGCCGCCGCCGAAGAAGCCGAAATTGCCGTTTTGGAGGCCATCGAGGCTCGTATGGTGGCCGAAAGTATCACCGTAGTTCCCGTTGAAAGTGAACCTACCGACGAGGCCACGGAAGCAGAAGCCTAGGGCATCGGTTAACGATGAACCCTAATATATAGCGGGTTTTTCTTGGATGAGATCTATCCTGCTGATCCCCCCTAGCCCCCCTTATTAAGGGGGGTACAGAGTGAAACTTAGACCGCTCGGCACTGGGGGGATCTAAAACCCAGCAACGGTGTATCTCACGCTATCGAGAACCACCATAAGTACAGCTTTAACAGCTCAATCATCGAGCATTTAGCTCACAAAGCAGGACTCAGCAATGACGACATCCCTAGAAAAACGTGGCATTATCCCCCTACTGCTGGGGCTGGCTAGTTTGGTGCTAATTGTGGCAGGGCTGAGGGCCGTTTCGGATTTAATGAGTCCTATTTTGCTGTCTCTGTTTGTGGCGATGGTCACCACTCCGCTAATGCAGTGGCTCAAGGCACGGGGGCTACCGGGCTGGTTGGCCTACACCCTGGTATTGCTGGGGGTGATTGTCTCAGGGCTGATATTGATTCTGTTTTTAGCGGCTTCCCTGGCTCAGCTCTCCGCCGAGCTACCCACCTATCGCAACCTGATTGACCAACAGCTTACCGAGTTGGTCCAATGGCTCGACAGCAGAGGAATTCAGGGGCAGGATATTAAAGATCTGGAGTGGTTTCAGCCGGGACGAATCTTTCAAGCTTTGCTGTACTTCGTTTCGGCGTTGTTGGGCACGGTTTCTAATGTTGGGTTTACCCTGCTAATTTTCATTTATATGCTGGCCAGCGCCCCCAACTTTTCTGGCCGCCTGCACCATGGACTGGCCACCGATCCGCCAATGCTGGCCCGATTCCGTTCTTTTTCTAGCAGCATTAGCACCTATCTGTTGATTAAAAGCTGGTTAGGAGCCTTAACCGCCCTGTTGCAAATTGTTCTTATGGGCCTTTTGGGAATTAATTTCGCAATTTTATGGGGTGTTTTTTCCTTCCTGTTCAATTTTATTCCCAATGTGGGCTTTTACATTTCCTTAATTCCCCCCACCCTGATTGCGTTACTCACCCTAGGCTGGGCCAAGGCGCTTATCTTTGCCGTGGGCTACACCTTAATTAACAATTTTTTCGACATTGCCATTGCCCCCCGCTACCTAGGTAAAGGGCTGGATCTCTCTACCATTGTTACCTTCCTAGCCGTGGTCTTTTGGGCCTGGATTTTAGGCCCCATCGGTGCATTCTTGGCCCTGCCGCTAACGGTGATGGTCAAAACCTTGCTACTAGAGCCGTTTCCCGAAACCCAGCTTTTAGCCCAACTGATGGGATCGGGATCGCCGAACGAAAGTCTTGCCCCTGCAACCGCTGAGAATGATGAGATGTTAACGGGATGAGTGGTGTTTCATGCCCTCAATCTAACCCTCAACTATCCACCATTTCTATTCCCACCCACCCCTGACTTACTATGGCCCTTCCCGCTCGATTCCCTTGCTTTCTGCACCGTGGTTTTTTGCACACCAGTCTTGCTGCCGCTGCCCTCGCCGGAGCTGTGTTAACCGATGCGATTCAACCCCGCCCTGTCCACAGTGCCGAGGACATTCGCATTAACGTAACCGGGCCACTGGTACTCAGCATTTCGGTAGATGATCTCGAAACCCTGGCGACAACGGGGGAGATTCCCCCCAGCATGAGGCTCTATCGAGGGGTTTTAAACGAGTCCTTAATCCGGCAAATGCAAATGGGCCTCACCTTACCGCTGCCCCTGGATGTAGCCACCGTGGATAACTTGGCCTACTCTCCCCTGGGGCGGGATGTGCTGTTTAACCTGGGCAAGGTGGTGCAGACTACAGCGGGTCAAAATGGGCAAATTGCCCTGCGGGCAGCGGTGATTAATGCGGCGGCCAATGCTGACCCAGAGGGCTGGACGATGATCGATGTGTTGCGAGCCTTTCCGGCCCAGGCTATCCACGTTGACCTGATGGATCTGCTGGCCCTGCGGCGCGAGTTGGCCCTGTATTTCAGCTACAACCGGGCCGCCAATGCCGCCATTCAGGCCCAGGCGGTGGCGGAAGCCCAGACCCAAGCCAATCTGGATGCAGCGGCCTTGCCCGACCTCAGCCAACCTGGCCCCTACGCCTTCCAAAAAGACACGATTACCGTTACCAATCCCGCTGCTCGGCAAACATCGGCAGGGCTTACCGTTAACTACGATTTTGATTCTGATATTTACGTTCCCACGGGGTTAACCGAGCCGGCCCCCATGGTGATCATCTCCCACGGTTTCGGAGATGTAAAAGAGAGCTTTACCTTCCTGGCGGAGCACCTGGCCTCCTACGGTTTTATTGTCATTCTGCCTGATCATGTGGGCAGCGATTTGGCCTACCGCCAGACCTATTTAAACGGGCAATTGAATACCCTCCTCAGCCCGATGGAATTTATCAATCGGCCCCAGGAGATTTCCTTTTTAATTGACAAATTAGAGGAACTTACCGCTGCTTCACCGGAATGGGCAGCGGTGGCCGACATAAACCGCATTGGTGTGGTGGGAGACTCCCTAGGAGCCTCCACGGCCTTGGCCTTGGCGGGGGCAGAAATCAACTACAACCGCCTCATAGCAAATTGCGATCAGGAGAACGTCATCTTCAATTTTGCTCTCTATTTGGAGTGCCGTGCTCGGTTTTTACCGCCCCAAAACTACGAACTTCAAGATCCCAGGGTGAAGGCTATTGTGGCCGCCCATGCCGTGGGTGGGGGGCTGTATGGCCCAGAGGGCTTTGGCCAAATTGACGTGCCCATTCTGATGGTGGCCGGGGAAAACGATATTATTTCCACGGTCATCACGGAGCAAATTCACCCCTTTGTGTGGCTGCAAACCCAGCCCAAGTATCTCGCTACCTTTGAACGGGGCACCCACTTCACCTCCAAGCCAGGGCGAGAGGGAGCCGGGGGCCTCTTTGGACTGCTTGCGGGGCAGCATCGCGACATTGGCGCTCAGTATTACAAAGGTCTCAACGTCGCCTTTTGGAACGCTTACCTGCGCGGTCAAAGCGAATTTTTGCCCTACCTCACGGCCCGCTATGGCGAATTTCTCAGCACCGACCAGCCCATGGCGGTGAATATCATTTCCGCCCTCTCCGCCAACCAGCTCGAAGCCGCCTATGGTGCCGCACCTCCCACCCCTGTGATTCCCGCCGCCCTAGCCCCCACCCCGCCCCCACGGGACGAAAGCGTGCTGGCCGAAATTGAACGAACGGGTGTCCTAAAGGTAGGCCTGCGTAAGGACGCGGCTCCCTTCGGCTTCATTGACCAAACTGGGGCCTGGGATGGCTCCTGCGGCGATTTGGCCCTGTCTCTGGGGGATTACCTAACGGAACAACTCAATCGAGATGTCCCCATTCAGGTGGTAGAACTTACCTCCACCCTAGACAACCGCTACGACCTCGTAAAAGACGGCTTCGTTCACCTAGAATGTGGCCCCAACACCCTCCGCACCGACCTACCGGGGGTCGTTTTCTCCAGCCCCATTTTCGTTAGCAGCGCCCGATTTTTGACCCTAGCGAATCCCGCCAATCCGGTTAACCCCAACCTGCCCCTGGCGGGCCTACGCCTAGGCGTATTGGGCAACACCACCACCGAAACCTTTGTGCAAACCACCTATCCCCAGGCGGAACGGGTGATGTTCTCCGGGCCAGAGGGTCGCCAAAACGCGATTCAGGCGGTGCAATCGGGCACCATCGACGCCTTTGTGGGCGACGGCATTTTGACCTACGCCACGCTGATTTTGGACGGCAAATCCCCAGAGGACTTTTCCCTCTTCCCCGACCAACCCCTCACCTGCGAATTCTACGGCCTCGCCCTGCCAGAAAATGATCCGCAGTGGCGCACCCTGGTTAACCAATACCTGGCCAGCGATGGCGAAAAGGCCGTATCTACAGAATGGTTTTCTGCCCTCTATCCTGCCATGCTTGATCAAGCAGAGGCTTGCCTGAATCGGTAAGTGACTTCATGGGTCAACGGGCGACCCTTGGTTGTGGGCTAGGGGGCGCACGGTGACCTTGGCCATAGGCCGATTTGTGGGATGAACCTAGGGTCTGGGCGTCTCTGTCCAGACAATTTGGCGTTCTTGGGGCGTCTTGTAGCCGCTGTATTCCTGCATGAGGCGGCTGGCCTGGGCCGGGTCGAAATAACGGTTAAACTCTGCCCTGCGCTTGGCGTGGGTGGCGGTGGCGGCATCAACCGCTTCGCTCACCTTTTCTAGGCGTTCGGTTTGGGTTTGTAGGTAGGGCACCAGTTGGCTGAGGGCGGAGAGGGACGCAACGGTGAGGATGGCGTTGACCGCTAAGCGGGCGCTGAGTTCAAAAACAGGGGTATGACGAGCCAGCCGCCGCGTGAGGGGACGGGGGCGTTGTCGCCGAATGGGGTGACGTTGTGGGGGGCGCGAGGGAGACTGAAGCGGAACATGCATGGGCAAACCTAGGGGGGCGGTAAATGCCTGTTTAGATTAGCCCCCATTATGGCGGAGAAGTCGCCAAATGTTACGGTTATTTGCATTTTGTCGGACGGCTCGTCTTTAGACCACCCGGTACAATGGGGTTAAGCCTGGGTGAAAGAATAGAATGGCCACGAACGGCAGTAGCCCCCTTGGCTCTCAACGGATGACATGCCCCGACAACTGTTTATCGGTGATATTCACGGTCATTATGATGGTCTGCGGGCTCTGTGGACGTTGATCGACCCAGCCCCCGAGGATCAGGTCTATTGCGTTGGCGATCTCATCGACCGGGGGCCACGCAGTGCCGAAGTGGTGGAGTTTGTGCGGCACCATGCGACGGGTTGTGTGCGGGGCAACCACGAGCAACTGTTGATCGATGCCCTCAGCCGAGGGGAGGGCGACCTGGGGGGGGCGTCCCTGGAGGGGTGGCTCTATAGCGGTGGTCATGCCACCCTCAAAAGCTACGAAACCTCCACTGAACGCCTCGAAGACGATCTGCATTGGATTCAACAGTTGCCCTCCTATATTGACCTCGGCCATCTCTGGTTGGTCCATGCGGGGGTAAACCCAACGCTGCCCCTAGCCCAGCAAAGCCCCTACGAAATGTGCTGGATTCGCGATGTCTTCCACGGCAGTCAGACGCCCTATTTCCCGGACAAGCTCATTATTACCGGGCACACCATCACCTTCACCTTTCCCACCATTGAGCCCGGTCAGGTGGTGGCGGGAAAGGGCTGGCTCGACATTGACACCGGGGTCTACCATCCCCGCAGCGGTTGGCTCACTGCCCTCGACTGGGACAACCAATTGGTCTACCAAGTGAATGTGTTTTCTGCCCAGCAGCGGGTGCGCCCCTGCCAGGAGGCCATCACTTTCCTGGATCCAAGGCTGGTTCGGCCTAGGCCCAGGGGCGTTGGAGGGCGGCTGTCTCGCTTGTCTCCCTAGCGGGAATGGGGCTGCGGGAATGGGGCTACCGAACTTGAACATTTTGGTTGGTCGCATCGCCATCAAAGGGATCAGGGCGTCCTACCCAATCAAACTGGCTGAGGCGAAACCCCAAGAAGCCCGTTTCCTGGGTGGGGCTGTATTGGGCTACCAGGCCATAGGTGCGCCGCCGATATTCCACACTGAACCGGGTGTCAATTTCCTGTCCCGTATCCAGGTTGAAGGCCGTTTGAAAACCCAACAGCACCGGGCCATAGATCTGCTGCACAATGCCACCAGACAGGGTGTTTTGATCGACTAAGCGGTCGAAGAGGAACGGCGATCCCTCTCCCCCAATGAAGTTGCTGGAAATGCCCAGGTTAAATTGGGTGTAGTCCCAATGGTTGCGGGCCAAATGCCCCAGTTGTCCCACCATCGTCACCCTGGCATCGAGGGATTCCTGAAGGTTGCCATTGGTGTAGTAGGTGGCTACTCCTCGCAGTCCGGCAACGAGGGCGAGAAACGGCACCACGGGCTGGGGGGAATAGCGTAGCCCCTCCGTGGCGGTGCTGGGTTTGGCGGTGCCTTGCCATAGGGAAAAGCTACGGCTGAGGTCGGCAGCCCCCTGGAACCGACCCAGGCTGGTCAGCCCTATCCCAACGCCGGGATCGAGGAGGGCGGCTTGATCGGTATTGGCCGTGACGTATTGCCCCGATAGTTGGTAGGCCAAATTCACCCCCGTCTCCCCCAGGGGAATGACGGGCGACTCTAGCAACACCCCCATACTGGTCTGAACATCCTGAAAACCCAGCGAACCGTTAAACAGGCGATCTCGGTAGGTGTATTCCACCCCTAGGCGGTGGGTGCCGACCAGTTGCTGCACCCGCAGGTTGGCCCGCACTCGGTTGGTGAAATTTTTGAAGTCGAGCCCCGGTAGACTCACCAGCCCGGTGACGGAGGTGCGCGGGCCAAGGCTCCCCTCGGCCCTGGCCACCAAGCCCAGATTAGACAACATCCCTAGGCCGTCGTTTTGATCGAGCCAGCGGGACAGGTAAATCTGGGGGGATAAGCTAATCTGAAAGTCTCCCGCCTCAAAAACTGGAACGGATCGCTCGATAAAGAGGCCATCGCGATCCCGGTTATCATAGCCAATGTTCACGAACAGGGGGTTGAAGGTATCGGCAGGGAGTTGCCCCCGCTGAAGTTGATAGCAACGCCGCACCAGGGGCAGGCTCAGCCCCTGATCAAAGACCAAGCGGGGGTTATCAATGCAGAATTCATCCTCCTCTTCAGAGAGGGGCACAAAGCTGACTCGATTGCCCCGCAGTTCCAGTTCCGGGGGCGAAAAGGGATCGTTTGTAAGCCGTAGGTTGTTGCCATACCAGCCCATCGCATCAAAGTCGATCTGGCTGGCTTCAAAGCGAATCCGCCCCACATCTGCTGCCCCCCCGCCAAAGATCAGCGCGGTAGAGTTGAGGGTAAAGGCGTATCCCCCAGGGCTGGTAACTTGGGAAATCGATCCCTGACTGCCCAGGCGATAGTCTAGGGATTGGGGGGATAAATCGTTGGGAAACAGGACTCCCGTCAGGTCCTCCGTGAGGCTAGACAGCCGCAGCGCCCCACGCCCATTGGTGAGGCGACCGCTGCCCTGCAACAGGTTATAGGTGGCGGTGTCGGCCTCCAAAATTTGTTGATTGCGGTTAAAAAAGACATCACCCTCCGCCCGTAGATAGCGGTTGTTGAGGTTTACCCACACCCGTTCCGCCGCAAATTGGGTATCGCCAAACTGCACCAGCACATTCCCACTGGCCGTTACCATCTGCCGTTCGAGGGAGAAGGTTTGGGTATCGGCCAACAGTCGGAGGAGCGCTGGATTTAGGGTATCGGCAGGGACATCTTCCTCTGAAGTGTCCTCCCCAGCGTCTTCCCCTGAAGCCGCTTCGGCTGGATCGCCTTCCCCTGGAGCCGCTTCGGCTGAGGTATCTTCGGCTGGAACGCCTTCCCCTGGAGTATCTGCGACTGAAATACCTCCCTCTGGAGCGTCTTCGGCTAGAGGATCTATGGCTGAGGCACCTTCCGCTAGCGCGTTTTCGGCTAGGGTATCTGTGGCTGAAACACTCTCTAGCGGTGAACTAGTGGCTTCTGACTCCATTGCCCCTGGGGGCGACATCCACGTCTCTGGCCCCGCCACCTCGGTTGGGTTAGAATCCACCACCCAAGTTGCCCTGTCTGCGGCTGGGGTCGCCTCATCCTGACCGTTTTGGGGCGACATTGCTAGGGACAACAGCCCTAGATTAGGGGCGCTATCGGCGGGTTCGGGCGGAGCACTCTGGACAACGGCACCAGCCGCCATCGTCGTCTGATGCACCCTAGACGGATGCACGACGGGGGGGGGGAGATCCGACAAGACAATCGGTAGGGGCATGGGGCCAGGGTAACCACAGCAAAAACAAAGCCCGACGAGCGGGCTTAGAACCATGGGATGGGCTGGGTGGAGAAAGAGTTCCCCGCTATGCCAAATCTAACCATCCCATCCATAGGCCAGTATCCGGTTTTGCCGGGAGCCTTGCGTTGCACCAAAGGCCTATTCGAGATCTTGACGACCGGGGTTGCGGGAGGGGTCGCCACTGAGGAAGCCAAACACAAACAGCGACACAAAGAAGGTGACGACGAGATAAACCACAATTTTGAGAGTCAGCATGATTTTAAGTCTCCAAACAGCCAGCTAACGTGATCGCCCCCCGGTTCTGGAATGGGCTCTCTGACGTTCTGCCACAACCCTGGGTTGCACACAGAACTTAACTTGGGTCTATCATACGCCAAATCTTCACCCGCCCAAAGCAAGGCCCAAAAGTGACAACCCTGCCCTAGGACTGCCCCCGCAGCCAGCGCCACGCCCGTTGCAGCCAAGTTTCGGCCTGGTGCAGCAGAGCATCGAGCCAGCGCAACACCATGACGAGGGGATGATCGACGTAGGTGACGAGGGCGACCTGGGCTTCGATGGCGTCGTTTCCGGGCAAGCCGTTGAGATCGGCGCGGCCACCCACGGTTCGGCCCCTGTCAGTCGTGGTGTAATGGGTATCGTCTACCTCCCAAACAGCGGTGCGATCTAGGGAGATAGACCCGATGGAATCAGCCACAACCACCGTGCCATCGTCGGCAATATAGGTGACGACCTCGCGGGTGGTCTGGGTGTGGGTGGCCACGGCGGACGACCCTGCAACGGTTAGAGAACCTGATTGAGGAGCGTTTTCTAGGGCACGGTCTCCCCCCCTGGGTTGATGCCAAACCGAAATCCCGTAGGGAACGGGAATGGAGGCATAGGGATTCATCGTCAACGCATCACCGAGATTCGACGACGCCCCTAACCCTGAGGGTTCCAGGGCGGGTTGCCATTGTCCGGCCATGGCCCGATCCCACCATCCCACTATCCCGCCATTCCCCAGTTGCGGGACGGCCTGGGCTTCGCCAAACAGGTTCGTCACCTGGGCAAGGGGGCTGGTTTGCATCCAGGCGAGGGCTTGGTTGACCCAGCGCACCGGGAGCCACTGGTTTTCGGTAGCCTGGGGTAGGGGTAGACCGGGGGAGTGAAGTTGTCGGTCGTGCCACTGTCGCCGACACCAGCCCGCATATTCCGCCATCAGCAGGGTAATGGCCCGTTGAAGTTGATCGCGCTGGAGGTCGGTGAGGCCGTTGAAAATCACATTATTGGTGGTGACGAGCACCAGGTGACGGGTCGCCACATCTGAAGCCACCCCACACACCGGGGTTTGCAACGGCACCATCTGCCACTGGCCAGTCACCATCACACTTTCGGCGCGAGATTGGCGCAACAGTTCCCCGTGGCGATCCACCTGGCGCAAACTTCCCGGTTGGCGCACCACTAGGGGCTGGGTCAGGGAAAGCAACGCTCGAAGGGGGGAATCGGCGGCTAGGGTCATCGGCTGGGGCGTTTCCCCGGTGAGCAGGGCGACCACCTGTTGCCAAGGCTTCGTTGCTTGTAGGGTACGGGCCGCAGAACGCACCCCTTGAAACGCCACATACAGGGGGAACGCAATCACCTGCACACCCCACAACAGCGCTGTTTTTCCCTGACGCAGCAAGCGTTCAGCACCGTGGGCCATCTGTCGGTAGCCAGCCAACAAACGGGACACGGTCTGGCTTTGAAACGGGCGCGACGAAGAGGCCATAAGGTTGCCTGCGCTGCGTACACTGAAGACTGCCCTGATCATACCGGAGCCATGTCCCCTGCCACCAATCCTGCGGTCACCTCGCCCCAAATCGCCAGCGTTTTAGAGAAACTCCGTGACCTCAGTCGGCGGGATGTCCAAGGGGGCTGGCACCTCAGCCGGAGCCCTCACCCCCGGCCCCCCTCCCAGGGAGGAGAGGGGGGATTAGAGAAATGGCCATTGGTGGCGGTGAATGGGCGGGGGCATGTGGCTTGGCAACAGGGGCGGCGGGTGTTGTGGCTGCATCAACGATTGATTTGGCCTCAGGATTTAGGGGGCTATCCGGTGGTGGGGCTGTCGGCGAAGCTGGCGCTGCGGTGGTGGGCGGAGGGGGCGGAGATCTATGTCAACGGCCAGTTAGCCCACACGGGGGATATTTTCGACTGCTGGACGAGGATCAACCTGTCGGAATCGGTGAAGCCCGGTGAGTCCGTCGAGGTGGCGCTAAAACTGGTCAGCCCTGGTCATGATGATGGGGCGTTGGTGAAGTCGGAACTGGTGTTTGAATCCCTGGACGAGGCTAATCCAGAACCCGCCTTTGTGGCCGATGAGTTGGCGGTGTTAGAAACCTATCTGCGGCAGTTTGCGCCAGAGAAGTTGGGAGTTCTGGAGGATGCCCTAACGGCAATCGCCTGGGATCAGGTCGGTGATGCGCCCCGATTTCATCAGTCCCTCAACCAGATGCGGGATACCCTCAGTGAGTTCTCCCCCTGGCTGAAACAGCGCACCGTGCATTGTGTGGGCCATGCTCACCTGGACCTGGCTTGGCTGTGGCCCGTGGCCGAAACCTGGGATGCCGCCCAGCGCACCTTTGAGTCGGTGCTTGCTCTGCAACAAGACTTTCCCGAACTGACCTTTACCCATTCCACCCCGGCCCTATTTGCCTGGATTGAAGAAAACCGTCCCGACCTGTTTACCGAGATTCAGCAACAGGTGCAAGCCGGACGCTGGGCCATTGATGCGGGTCTGTGGGTAGAGCCCGATTTGAACCTACCGGGGGGAGAGGCACTGGTGCGGCAAATTCTTTATGGTCAGCGCTACTGTGCCGAAAAATTTGGGGCGATGAGTGCTCTCGCTTGGTTGCCGGATACCTTTGGTTTCTCCTGGCAGTTGCCCCAACTGCTCACCCAGGGCGGCGTGGGCTACTTTGCCACCCAAAAACTGCGCTGGAACGACCGCAACCCCTTCCCCCACGACCTGTTTACCTGGCAGGGGCTAGACGGCACCCCCATCACCGCCGTTACCCTGCCCCCCATCGGCACCGACATTGAAGCCCCTGAAATCGCCCAATACGCCGCCCAATGGGAAGCCAACACCGGGTTTCAGGACGCCCTGTGGCTCCCCGGCGTGGGCGATCATGGCGGTGGCCCCACCCGCGATATGCTGATCAAAGCCCGCCGCTGGGCCAATTCTCCCCTCTTCCCCCGCCTCACCTTCGGCCACGCCCAACCCCTCCTAGATGCCCTCCTAACCCCTCCCACCGCCGCCGCTCCCCTGTCCCCTGTCTCCCTTGATCCCCATCCCCCCGTCCCCCCCTCTCCCCCTCTCCCCCTCTGGCGCGACGAACTCTACCTAGAACTCCACCGGGGCTGCTATACCACCCACGGCGACCAAAAGCAATACAACCGCCGCTGCGAAGACACCCTCTTTCAGGCGGAACTGTGGAGCACCATCGCCCACATCCTGTCCCAATGCCCCTATCCCAAGGCCGAGCTAGAAATCGCCTGGAAACAGGTACTTTTCAACCAATTCCACGACATTTTGCCGGGATCTTCTATCCCCGAAGTGTTTGCCGACGCGAACGAAACTTGGCAGGCTGCGTTGGCGTCAGGTCAGCAAATTTTGGCGAATGCCTTAGAGGCTGTTGCCCAAGCCATTACGCTACCGCCAGCCCCCGACGAACGTGCGATTCCCGTGGTGCTGTTCAACCCGCTGAATTGGGAACGGGATGAGGTGGTCGAGATTTTCCTCCCGGAAGCATGGGCCGATTCTCAGCATTGGCAGGCGTTGGATAGCCTGGGTCGAGAGATTCCGGTGCAATGGCGTTGCCCTCACCCCCTCAGTCCCCCTCTCCCCAAGGGAGAGGGGGAAGCCAAGCCAGTCTTTCCGGCCCCCCTCTCCTCCCTGGGAGAGGGGTTGGGGGGGAGGGCCAAGGTCTTGGTAACGGTGACAGGGATTCCCTCCGTTGGCTATCGGGTCATTTGGTTGAAACCCATCACGGCTGACCTCCCCACACCCCACGCCCCACGCCCCACTCCCCCCAATTGGGTTCTCGAAAATGACCACCTCCGCGCCACGCTGGATTCCAAAACCGGGGAAATCGCTAGCCTGATTCACAAAGCCACGGGCACAGAAACCTTCAGCGCTGCCGGGAATCCGCTTCAGGCGTTCAAGGATGCAGGACAGTATTGGGACGCCTGGAACATTGCCCCGGACTATCCAGATCATCCCCTCGATGGGTTCTGCCTACAATCTATGGAATGGGTGGAGGCTGGCCCCTGTCGGCAGGTGATTCGGGTGGTGAAAACCTTTAACCAGTCCACCTTTGTGCAGGACTACGTTTTGGATGCCACGGCGACCTATCTCAGGATTCGGACGACCGTCGATTGGCAAGAAACCCAGGTGTTGGTGAAGGCGGCCTTTCCGCTGACGGTATCGGCCCCCCAAGCCACCTATGAGATCCCCTTTGGGGCTATCCAGCGGCCAACGCATCCCCAAACGCCGGAGGACAAGGCCAAGTGGGAGGTGCCAGCTCTGCGTTGGGCGGATATGACTCAATGGGATGAATCGGGGCAGGGCCGAGGCGTGAGCATTCTGACTGACTACAAGCATGGCTTTGATGCCACCCCCAACCAACTACGGTTGACCCTTCTAAAAGCCTCCCTCTGGCCCGACCCCACTGCCGACCGAGGGTGGCAGACCTTTACCTACGCCATCTACCCCCACGTCGGAAGTTGGCAGGAGGCCAAAACCGTACAGCAGGCGCGTAATCTGAACCTTCCCGTGCGACCTTGGGTTCAGGGTGGTGATCTTTCAACGGTTGAACCTTCTGATCGTCGATGCTCTGAAGGTCAATCTCTCGCGGATACCGGGAGTTTTTTAGCGTTTGGCGAAACGACCTGGGTGTTGTCGGCGTTCAAACTAGCAGAGGATAGCGATCCGTTCATTCTGCGCGGCTATGAAAGTGCTGGGGTAGCGGGGACGCTGGGCCTAGGTGGCCAGTTGGGGCTCACCGCTAGCGCCATGGTGACGTTGCTGGAGCAGCCCATGCCCACGTCTGGAAGTGGGGAGAATGCCGCCGAGCCTGAACCTGGCCAGATCGCCATCTCCCCGTGGCAGGTGGTGAGTCAGGAAATCCGGTTAAAGGACGTAAAACTTAAATCTTAATGCTGCCCCTGAGCAGACTTGCCCGCTTCTCTACTGGCCCCGTATACTGGCCTGAGCTGGCCCTCAGCCCTAGGCTAGGAGCGCTGACAATAAAGATTTCCGTGAGATCTTTCTCTGTTTTTTGCGCACAATACTATCATTCAGACTGACCTAGTTCCCTTGGACTGCCATGGGTCAGGTGGGTTGCAGCATTCGAGACAAATCTCATGGGGCCAACTGATCATCTACCCAATGACCCATCCCTCCAGCCACAGGCATCAGCGGCAAACGCAGCCTTGCAGGGGTTGAGCCAAGACCTGGAGGCACTACGCCAAAAAGTTTCGGCCCAGTTGGCGGAGGATATTACCTATCTGCAAAACCGCAAGCAGCGGCTGATGGCGGATATTGAGACTCTGGAGGACGATTTCTCCCATCTTAAGGCCGAATACCAAGCCTTGCAGGCTAGTCAAATTCAGATTTTGGGCGAACAACAGCAGATTTTGAGTGAACAACAGCTTGCTCAGCAGCAGGTGTGGGCCAAACGACTGGCCCAAGCCCTTGCGACCCATCTGCAAGCCCAGCTCAAGGAGAGCCTTTTGGCACCGGGCGCGTTGACGGGGGGAGATGCGCTCACCTCCTTGACCGAAGCCAGCGAACGCCTCATCGCCCTGGATGGTAGTCTCCACAGTGCTCTCAAGGCGCTCCAACAAGATTTGCAAGGCTACCAAAGCAGCCTTTCCCAGCAGGTGAGCCGGATGCATAGCATGGAGCAGCAGGGGGAAGCCATTCTTGAGGCTCTGGTGGCCCGGATGAGTCAGCAGCTTCAGATTCAAATGGTGCAACCTAGCCAGCGTATGGCGGTGCGGGGTCAGGATCCTGGCACAGCGCTGCCCCCCGGCCATCGTCCGCCAGAATTGCCCAGTGCGGGGCTGTGGGGGCGTCCTCCCAGCCCTTGGCCCCAGGGGGCAACGCCCCAACTCCCTGCCCCAGCGGCCTATCCTGCGACGGGGATCTCCCCTGGCTCGGTTCCTACGACGCCCAAGGGTAGAGGCAGGGAAGCCAGTCCGGGCGCGGCCAAACCGGGAATGTCGCCCACGGCCTCGACGCAACCCAGATCCCAGCGGCGATCTACTCCTACATCGCCCTCGTCTCAGGCACCCCCGGCCCAGACTCCCCCGGCGGCGGCGACCAGTCGGAGTCAGCTTCAGGCGGGGCTGATTTTGATCATCCTGTCTACCCTGGCCCTGTCTATTCACAATGTGCTGGTGGGGCTGATTGGCTTTGGTGGCGAGGTCTTTGGGCGGTTCCCCGTAACCGCCATTCTGCAACTCAACATTCCCAACTCCCTGCTGTTGTTGTGGTTGCGGATGGTGGTGGTGGTGCCGTTGATGGTGGTGGTGGCCCAACGGCTGCGGCCCACCTTGGGGCAAGACATTAGTCAACTGTTGTCCCAGGAGGATCGACGGCCCCTCATGCAGGTGGTGGCTAGCGGTACGTTTCTGTTCCTATCCCAGGTGTTGATCTACACCTCCATCGCCAAGGTTGGCCCAGGGGTGGCGGTCACCCTGCTGTTTATGTATCCCCTGATTACCGTGCCCCTGGCCTGGGCGCTGTTTGGGGATCGGCCCACCCCCCTACGCCTGGTGGTCATGTTTGCCATCACCATGGGGATTGTATTCACGGCCCTGCCGCGCATCTCCAGTGACATCAGCACCAGCCTGGTCTCCCCCTGGGGGGTGGGGGCGGCGATGTTGTCCAGTGTGGCCTTTGCGCTGTATTTGGTGGCCATGCAGCTTAGTTTTCGGCGGCTGCATCCGGTGCCCGTCAGCCTGATGCAGTTCTCTACAGTCTTTGTGCTCACCAGCCTGAGTTTGATTATCGGATCGTTCTTTGGGATGCAGCCCGATCAGCCCAGTAGTCCACTGGGTCTCTATTTTGGTGGCCTCATGTTGGGGGGCTTAACGCTGTTGGGCTATCTGTTCAATAACTATGGCGTTAAGCTGATGGGCGCGGCCCAGGCTTCGATTGTGGCGGCTAGTGGCCCGGTGGTCACCGCTATGCTGGCCTATTTGGTCTTGCCAGGAGAAAAATCGGCCCTACAATTTATTCAGTGGATGGGGGTGGTGCTGGTCACTCTGGGGGTGGTTTCCCTCAGCCTAGAACGGTGGCTGAACCTACGACGGGCCACCCGTCGCTCCGAGCCAACTTAAGTTCTCGGCCCTTGACCTCCTTACCCTCGGATTCCCGGCCCTTGGCCTTCTGGCCCTCGGATTCCCGGCGGAATGTTCGGTAGACTAGGGGCTAACTCCTTTGTCACTGCTTTTTAGCAATTTTGGCCATCACCGTTATGACTTGGGTTCTAACTACGGCGATTTCCGCCTCAGCCTCACCGACCATTGCTCCTGAGAAAACCCGCCAAACGACCCGCCAGCCCTACCCCAACTACAAAATCATCGTCCTCAATGACGACTTCAACACCTTTCAGCATGTGGCGGAATGCCTGGTGAAATACATCCCTGGCATGGGGGCCGACCAAGCCTGGAACCTCACCAACCAAATCCACTTCGAGGGCCAAGCCACGGTGTGGGTTGGCCCCCTAGAGCAGGCAGAGCTGTACCACACCCAGCTCACCCGCGCTGGGCTCACTATGGCCCCCCTAGAGCGAGCCTAATTCCAGGGGCAAACCCTAGGGACAGATCCGCTGTAGACTGTCCATCGGGGGGCACAGGCTCGGTACATTCCCCTCTATTGCAAGCGCATCATTTTTTTCTATAAGAACAACCTTTATGACACAAGCCTCGGACGGTCGCCTCGTTTGGAACCACTCCACCCATCTACCGGGTTTGATCCCCATCCTGGAAAAACTCCTCAACCAACCCGGCATTGGCACCGTCACCCCTGGGGTCATTGCAAATGTACGTGCCCATTCACCCGCACTGCGGGTGAAGGTCTCGGTACCGATTCGGGGCGGATTTAAGCTGATTGCTCGCAAGGGCAAGACCGTACAGGAAGTGTTTGTGCTGACAGAATTGGACAAAGCCGGACTAGAAGCCGCCGTGGCCAAGGCTATCGAGGCCGCCTAGGATGCCTAGGGAATGCTGGGAACCCTCTGATCCCCAACGCTATCCCGCCGGATCGGCCTCGACAGAGGCCCCCTCACCTACGACGCTACAGCAGCGGGAAGGACGGGTTTCCTTTACCGTGGGTGACGCCTTCTATCGGCCCCGCAGCGCCCTCGCCCGTGATTTAGCAGTGTTGGTGGCAACCTTAGACAAAGATCGTCTGGGTCATTTGCGGGTGCTGGATGCCATGACGGGCAGCGGTGTGCGGCCTTTGCGATATTTAGTCGAAGCCGGGGCCGATTGGGTATGGGCCAACGAGGGCAACCCGGATCACGCCGACCTCCTGGCAACGAATTTAGCCCAGGTTGAAGCAACCCACTACCGCATCACCCACGAGGACGCCCAGGCGGTATTTTTTCGGTGCTATCAAGAACGGGATTTTTACGACCTGGTCGATATCGATAATTTCGGCAGTCCCGCCCCCCACACCAGCAATGCCCTCTGGGCCACAAAAATTGGCGGATTGCTCTATCTCACCAGCACCGATGCCCGTTCCACCAGCGGCCACGACCCCGAACGCAGCCTGAAAATCTACGGTGCCTCCGCCCGTTCCCACCCCGCCGTCCATGAGCAAGGGCTCCGGTTGCTGATTGGCCACGCCGCCCAAACCGCCGCCGCCCGTGGGTTGGGCATTCAGCCCGTGTTTTCCCTCTTTACCGGACAAGTCCACCGCGCCATGGTGCGGCTGGTGAAACGACCCACCCTCTCCAGCCAAACCTACGGCTTTTTGGCCTATTGCCACCGCTGCGGCCAGTTCCAAACCGTGGACTGGCGGAAATTGGGCCGCGTCACCTGTACCTGCCATGGTTCAGACGGTCATGGCGTAGTGGCGGATCCGCAGAATCGAAACCTAGGGGCCAGCAAGACCGAGGACAGTGCCAGCCTTGTTCTCAGCGGCCCAATGTGGCTGGGCGATCTGCACCACGTCCCGACCTTAGAGGCCATGGCCACCTTGGCGCAGGACTGGGGCTGGTCGTCCCAAGTCAACGTCCTGCGCCGCATGGTTGCCGAAGTGACCCTACCGCCCTACTACTATCCCCTAGGAGAAATGGGCCGACGGGGACAGATGGACATCCCCAACCGGGATCAATTGATTGCAGCCCTTCAAAACCAAGGCTATCGGGCCACGGTGCCCAGTTGCGATCCCCAGGCCATCAGAACCGATGCGCCCCTCGCCACCTGCCTTGCCCTGGCGAGACCACTGGAGCATGGTGACGGATCCCTCTCATAACTAAATCCGGCTCGTTTACCCCCGTATCATCCGTGGGCAAGGAGACCTTGCCCCTAGCGTTGGTTGGGCTAGGAAGCGGGGTTTCCTAATTCGGATTTGGATGACAGGTCGATTAGCGTTCTATTCGCGTTCTATTGGATTGCCTCTGGGGGCCATTCCAGCGCCCAGGTGCCCAGCAGCCCTGTCCGAAAGTCGTTGAGAAGGCGTTTGGCGGTGCGTTCTTTGTCATTCTGGAATTTTTGGGCGGCCACTTCGGCCACAAAGCTTTCCCCGGTGTGGTCAGCTAGGGCGACCCCATAGCGTTGTTGTAGAGGAGATTGGAAGTCCTCAGGCACCCGTCGTTGCTCTAGGGTTTTGAGGGCTTCTACAAAGGCGGCGGCGGTGCGTTGGGTGTCGTAGGCGGCTTCCCCGATGTCGTCGCAGATGGCCAGTTTGAGGGCGGCTCCTTGGTCGTCCAATCGGGCAGGAATCACCCCCGGTGCATCCAGCAGGTCTAATTCCCCGGAAACGCGCACCCATCGGAGTTGGCGGGTAATTCCGGCGCGGCGGGCGCTGGCCACCACTTTGCGGTTCAGCAGGCGGTTAATCAAAGCGGACTTGCCCACATTGGGAAAACCAATCACCACAGCGCGGATCGGTCTGGGCTTCATGCCGCGTGCCTGACGCCGTTGGTTGACGGATTCTCCGGCAGATTGGGCGGCTTTGGCGATGGCCTTTACCCCTTGGCCCTGTTGGGCGTTGGTAAACAGGGCCACCTCCCCCTGCTGCCGAAACCAAACTTCCCAAGCCTCCCTAGCTGCCGGGGAAATCATATCGACCCGGTTGAGCACGAGCACCCTAGGTTTGTCGCCCACCCATCCGTTGACGCTGGGATGCTGGGTCGCCAGCGGAATCCGCGCATCCCGCACCTCCAGCACCACATCTACCCGGCTCAGTTGATCTACCAAAGCCTTTTCGGCCTTAGCAATGTGTCCGGGATACCACTGAATGTCGGGGGTTGTCATGGAACTAGGTCGGAGGATTGGCTGTTGCCACTATGACACGGGGGGACAGCGTTTGGAGAAGTGCGGGCGATCCCCCTTTCGATTGGTCGTGCAAGCCGATCCCGCAGCGCCTAGCCACGGAGTTGGCCGAGGTCTTTGCCCTAACGGCGCACCATGCCCGCAAATCCTGAGGCTTTGAACTGTTTCAGTTGCAGCGGTTCGGGCTGGTTCGCGGCCACGGAAATACGGATTTCAAACTCGCTTTCACCGGGGAGCACCTCAGGAATGCCCCCTAGGCGGGTGCGGTTTTGCATCACCGGATTATCATCGGCATCGTAGATGCGGCCAAAAATATCCACGTCTAACACGGGTTTACTGGAACGGTTAATCGCCTTCCCCGTAATCAAAAAACAGTTGGCTTGCTGGATCGACCCTGCCGCCACCATGCCCTCGGCATATTCCGGTGGGCAGGGCTTGTAGGCAATATCGCTCAGATCAATGGGGGTGAGGGCTTCGGCGGTGAGACCCCAGCCGCTCAACAGCCATAGCATCGCCACCAAAACGCCCGTCACAATGCTGCGGAAGACCATCGTTTCCCTCGCCCCTTCAACATAAGCCGTTACTAGGGTAACGCTGTTTTGGAACCTAGGGAAATCGCCGGAGATGGCCACTGTGATCGGTAGCCCTAGGCCGTTCGATCCAGCCAAGCCACTAAGGCCCGCCGCATGGTATCCACGGGAACGGGCCGATGGATCCACTGCTCTAGGGCGATGGCCCCCTGCTGCACCAGCATGTCTAGGCCGTCCTGGGTGGATAGTCCCCGCGCCGTCGCCAGGGTGAGCAAACGGGTGGGTCGAGGCGTGTAAATCAGGTCATACACCAGGCCGTGATCGGGAATCAGGGCCAGATCAGCGGCGTCTAGCGGGGTTTGGTCAGCGGTGTGGTGCATCCCGATGGGCGTGGTGTTGATCACCAGATCCGCCTGGGGCAATAGCTGCGGCAACTCGTCCCAGCCATGGACAGACAGCGGTGGGGTGAGGGGAGAATCGGCCCAGCTTGCTTCAAATTCGGCTAATTTCCCTAGATTTCGTCCGACCACCTGAACCTTCGTCAGCCCTAGTTTTCCACAACCTGCCACCACCGCCCTAGCCGCACCGCCATTGCCCAGCACCACCGCCCGCGCCGCCGACCAGTCTCGCCCTTGCAGGGGTACCATAAAGCCCGCCACATCCGTATTCGTGCCCGCCCAGCCCTGTTCCGTACGCCAGACGGTATTCACGGCCCCCACCGCCTGGGCCTCCGGCGTTACCGTGGCTAGCAGGGGCAAAATCGCCTGCTTGTGGGGAATCGTAATGCTAAACCCCTGCACCCCCACCGCCGCTAAGCCCTGCACCGCCGCCGCTAGATTCTCCGCTTGCACCGGAAACGGCACATAGGCATAGTCCACCCCCAGTTCCGCCAGGGCCGCATTGTGCATCACCGGGGACAGGGAATGGGCCACCGGGTCGCCAATAATGCCAAGTAGTTGAGTCGTTCCAGTAATCGTCATAGGAATCAGAAAAACATCGGTAGGGGCGAGGTCTCTCCGCCCATCCAAAGACAGATATCGGTCAACCCAAAATCACCCCGCCCCAACCCTGTCCTCATACATCAGAACAATCTTATCGACCACCTGATCAATCGTGAGTCCATCGGTGATCAATTCCACGGCATCCTCAGCCTTTTTGAGGGGAGCCACACGGCGGGTGCTATCCTTGCGGTCTCGGTCGTCAATGGCGCGTTCCAAGGCGGCGAGGCTTTCGATGGGCTGCTGCTGGGCCTTGAGATCCTGCTGCCGACGGCGAGCCCGTTCGGCTACGGAGGCGGTGAGGAAAATCTTTAGCTCGGCCTGGGGAAACACCTGGGTGCCAATGTCGCGCCCTTCCATCACTACACCCCCGGCAATGCCGTACTGCTGTTGTTGCTTCAGCAGTACCTTGCGGACAATGGGCTGGGCGGCAATGGTCGATACCTGGGCGGTGACGCTGGGATGGCGGATCAGTTCGGTCACTTCCTCGCCGTTTAGCCACAGGCGACTGGGGTAGGGAGCAAAGGCGGGGTCATCCCCAGAGGCGGCGAGTTTGAGGTGGCAGTCCTGCAACAGTTCGGCCACCGCCACCTCGTCCTGGAGGGCAAGCCCCTGCTGAAGCGCCTTCCAGGTAATCGCCCGATACATCGCCCCACTGTCTAAATACAGCAGACCCAAACGCTTGGCCACCTGACGGGCCACGGTGGATTTCCCGGCTCCGGCGGGGCCGTCAATGGCCACAATGGGCTGACGGTGGCGCAGCAGAAGATTGTCAATTAGACGGGTTTGGCCCAGATAGGCGGCAACGGCGAGCAGCCCCGTGGATTCGATGCGGTCCAAGGGCACCAAGGTGTCAGGGTGCACCAGTTCCACATACTGAGGCTGCACCGCTGGCACCTGGCCCAGGGTTGTATCCACCGCTTCAACCAGGGCAAGGCTGGATCGTTCCCCCGCCTTAAATCGGGCCTGGGCTGCCATCAGCCCCCGATACAGCACCGTGGCCTCCTCCCGTTCCGCCTCGCTGAGGTAGGCATTACGGGAACTAAGGGCGAGGCCGCTGTCTTCCCGCACGGTGGGACAACCGACAATTTGGGTGGGCAGGTTCAAATCCTGGGCAAGGCGCTTGATAATGGCGAATTGCTGGGCATCTTTGCGGCCAAAGTAGGCTCGATCCGGTTGTACCAAACTCAGCAGTTTCGTCACCACCGTGGCCACCCCTTCAAAATGGCCGGGGCGATGGGGGCCACAGAGCACCGCCGTCATCGCCACCGGGGGCACCACCTGGGTTAGGCCCGCCGAGGCCGGACTATCGCTGCCGTAGAACCCCTGGGGGGTGGGCATAAACACGGCATCCACCCCCACCTGATCGCAAAGCTGAAAGTCCTGGCTGGGGGTTTGGGGGTAGCGGGCCAAATCCTCCCCAGGGGCAAACTGAATGGGATTCAGAAAAATGCTGACCACCACCAGATCATTTTCCCGTCGTGCCCGTTCCATCAGGCTTTGGTGCCCCGTATGGAGACCGCCCATGGTTGGCACCAGGCCCACCGTCAGCGCCCCCACGCGGCCCTGCCGTTTTTGGGCCAGATAACAGGTCAGGCCGTCCACCGTTTTCAGTACTCGCACCACCCGCTCCCTCCCCGTCATTGCTCCAGTGCCCCTTCCATGTGCCACCCCTGTGACAGATGAACATCTGGCCACCGTCAGCCAAAGTTAATACCCTATCAGATTATCGTTAGCCACAGATAGCGGTCTGGACGACCATGGTCCGCCTACCCACCGATCAAAAAGCCCCACGGAAAATCCGCAGGGCGTCATCGAAAAGCAACCTTGAAAACGATAGAGAAATGTCAGGGTCGAGCCTAGATAACCTTACCCAAACACCGCCCTACCTAGGGGTTAGACAGCACCTCGACTTGCACTTGACCTACCCCGCTGGCCCGCAGACCAATTTGGCCCGCCGCCGCGGCAGACAGGTCAATGATGCGACCACGGCTGAAGGGGCCACGGTCGTTGATGCGAACGATTACCTGCTGTCCGGTACGTAGGTTGGTGACGCGCACACGGGTGCCAAAGGGCAGGGTGCGGTGGGCGGCAGTGAGGTCGTTTTGGTTGAACACTTCGCCACTGGCGCTACGCCGACCGTGGAACCCAGGCCCATACCAGGAGGCGGTTCCGGTTAGGGTACTGGTGACAATTCCCACCTGGGGAGCCGCCGGGGCGGGCTGCACGGGTTCAGGCATCCCTTCTACCCGGCTGAGGGCGGGAGCATTGCCCAGCAGTCGCCGCATCCGGTTGGCCATTTGCAGGACATCTTCTGCGGGGTTTTGGGTGGTGTCGGGCAGGATGGTTTGGTCATTCACCGTCACCAGCACTTCGTCTTCCCAGGCCACCACAAAAGCCTGTTGATCGGCTAGCCAGCGGGCTTCAATGTCGGCGGGGTCTTCGGTTTCGGCCAGGGCCAGCAACCGATCTACAATCTCATTGGCCTGATCGACCGGGTCCCGATCCGCCTCAGTCGTGGTGCTGGGGGTTGCCTTGGATTCGCCCAAGGTCGCGAGTTCATCGCCAATCAGCGTGATCACCGGGATGGAACGCAGGTAGACCGTCGCCGCTTGGTTGGCATCAAGGGCGTGGGGCAATACCGCCACGAGGTCGGCAGAAAACCGTTGACGAGAACTGGAAGAACTTGAACTAGAGGAGCTTGTATCTGATACATCGCTAGCCTCAGCCTCGGCGGCGGAGACCTCGGCGGATGAGGCCGTTGTAGCGGGTTCGGGGAGAACTGAAGCAGCGGACGTCAGGGGAGCATCAATTTCTGACTCTGAGACTCGACGGGGATCGTCGGTGGATTGCGCGTGGCTGGGCAAAGGTGCTCCAAAGGTGGACAGGATAACGGCAGCTGTTAGCCCACCCAATACAGACTGTTTCATACACACCAGAAGAGATCAACAGGGAGGATGGTGCTCAATCCTGGAGCCAACATGGGCAACAAGACAGGTTTCACGGGACAACCTTGCGGCACGGATCCGTTACAAAGGTTTACTCTTGGCTTTTTGTCGAAACGTAACTTAGCACGAAGCCCATGGGTTGCGAATCCGGGGAAAACCCCTGGGATAAATCTCTGGCGGCAAAAATAGTGGGTGATGGTTCTGACCCAATTTTTGCAACCGCCCATCATATCGGGCTTTAGGGGCATTAGCCTAGGGGCCAGAGAATTTTAATTTTCTTATGAAAAGTGGCTTATCTATTTTGAAAACTCATCAATAAATCCGCCGCAAAGGGGCGAGTCAGTTGAAGATTCGGCCACATTGGAACCAACCGGGTGGCTCTGGAGGGGAGTAACGCCAGGGAAACGCGGGGCCACTAGGTCGTTTTTGCCACGCAGGTACCGTGTATTTACGGAGGGCTGAGACCCGATTTCGGCCTGAGTAGGGCATCCCAGATCCACAACATTTCGGCCATGGATCTTGATTATCAATGACCGCCAGGTAGGTTCCACCCAAGGCAGCGGCAGTGGAACTGGAGGATGAGTCCATCTCTGCGCCATCGGCCTCCGTCAATCGATCTATAAACGTCCTATAAATAAGAGACGAATTAACGAACTCACACGTTTCAAGGAAGACTTCCCCGCTATGGATTATCGTGATGCCGGAGTAGACGTGGTGGCAGGGCGCGACTTTGTGCAGCGCATTCGGGCCATGGTAGATGGCACCCGTCGCCCAGAAGTCCTCGGAGCGTTGGGGGGCTTTAGCGGCCTGTGCGAAATTCCGGCGGGCTATCGGCACCCTGTGCTGGTGTCGGGCACCGATGGGGTGGGCACCAAGCTCAAAATTGCCCAACTCACCCAACGTCATGCTACCGTCGGCATCGACCTCGTGGCCATGTGCGTCAACGATATTTTGACCTGCGGAGCCGAGCCGCTCTTTTTCCTGGATTACCTGGCAACGGGCAAGCTTGAACCTGAAACCCTAGCCCAGGTGGTAGAGGGCATCACCGAGGGCTGTCGGCAGGCGGGCTGTGCCCTGCTGGGGGGCGAAACGGCGGAAATGCCGGGGTTCTACGCCCCTGGAGAATACGACCTAGCGGGCTTCTGCGTGGGCGTGGTGGAAAAATCCCAAATCCTCGACGGTCGCCAGGTGCAGATGGGCGACCGGGTGATTGGCCTCGCCAGCAGCGGTGTCCACAGCAACGGCTTCAGCCTGGTGCGTAAGGTGGTTAGCGACGGCCAGCGCCTCGACAGCAACGGACAGGGCTACGACTGGGCCGAAATCCTCCCTAGTTTGGGGGATCGCTCCCTTGGAGAAGTCTTCCTCACCCCCACCACCATTTATGTGGAAGCGGTGCTGGCGGCACGACGGGAGGGCTTGCCCATCCACGCCATGGCCCACATCACGGGCGGCGGTCTGCCCGAAAACCTGCCCCGCTGCCTCGCCCCCGGCCAAAGTCTGCACCTCACCCCCGGCACCTGGCCTGTGCTGCCCGTGTTTGAATGGCTGGCGGCGGCGGGCGACGTGCCCCTGCGGGCTATGTACCACACCTTTAATATGGGCATCGGCTTTGCGCTGATTGTCCCCGCCGATCAAGCCGATGCCGTCCTCACCTGGCTCACCCAGCACCAGATCGCCGCCTACGCCATCGGTGAAGTTGTCCCCGGTGACGGTGAAGTCCTGGGGTTGCCCGATTAAGCCCATCAACCTAGGCGATCCCTTCGGTAGGGGCAAGGTCTCCTTGCCCTGCTTTGCCCTGGCGAAGACGGGTGAGGAGACCTCACCCCTACGGATTTCAGGGAAGCGCCACGATGCTGGGGCCAGCGCCTACAATGGAAATGAGGTTATGTTACAAAACTTTATCTCTATAAAAGCGATCCCCGTTTTCGGGTAACGTCCTTATATGAAAGAGTTCCACGCCAGCCAAGCCCTTCACTTGCGGGTGCCCCACGAGGCCATCCCCATCGAGCATTACCTGCGTCAGCCCCAGCGCTTGGTGCAGGCCATCACCGATCCGCGTCGTATCGAACCGCGTGAGGATTGGGTGTATCGCCTTAGCTTGCGGCCCCTGCACTTCTTTGGCCTGCATGTGGAGCCCACCACCGACCTCAAGGTGTGGGGTCTGGCCGATGGTTCCCTCTGCCTAGAGGCAATTAACTGCGAAGTGCGTGGTCCGGGCTACCTCAGCCACATCAATGACTCCTTTTCTATGGGGCTGAAGGGCATCCTCAAGCCCCACCGCCAAGAACACCATACCGAGCTTCGAGGCGAGGCCAACTTGCGAATTCGGCTGGATATGCCGCCGCCGATTAAGTTCATGCCCCACTCGGTGCTCGATGCCACCGGACGCACCTTTCTCAGCGGCATTTTGATGACCATGAAAAGCCGCATCGAGCACCACCTGATCCACGACTACCGCGCCTGGGTAGACCACACCACCCAACACTCCCAGGATCGGCCCAGCATCCTGCAAGGTCGGCTCGCCCAGTAGTGGCTTGGTTGGACAGGCGTCAGCGGGTGACGCGTCACGTCAGTTGCGTCACGTCAGTTCTAGACGGCCTGTCGAAGCAGGTTGCCATGCCTGAGGACGCTAACGCACGGGGGCGGGCTGTCGCATACCAAAGGCCGACGCCTGAGATATCTGATCCGGTGGGGTTGGTCTTGCTTAGACTTTTGTGATCAATCTGCCCAAGGGCTGAAAACCGTGGTACCTCTCTATGAAGACGAGTGAAGGAGATGTCCATGGCGTTTGCGCAGGGGAATCCTAGGGTTTTAAAGGGCTTTTTGCCGAATTTGCGGCGATTTATCCGGATCTACCGAGGCTACGAGCGGCCCTTTTGGATGTCGCAGGTGTTTTTGGCGATTTCGGCCCTGTTTACCCTGCTGATTCCGTTGATGAGCCAGAGCCTCATTGACGACGGCATTATTCCGGGCAATCGCGACGCCATGGTGCGGTCGGTGCTGTGGATGGTGCTGTTTGCGGTGTGTAGTGCCCTGTTTACCATCGCCAACGCCTACTATGCGGTGCAGTTTGCCGAGCGCACGGCCCACGCGGTGCGGATGCGGCAGTATCGCAAAATTCAGACCTTCACCTTTGGCAACCTCGATCAGTTCCCCACCAGCGACCTGATGGTGCGGATGACCAGCGATGTAACGGCCATTAAGGGGGCGGTGCAGCAGGTGATTTTGTCCCTGGCCCAGGCTCCGGTGATGTTTGTGGGGGCGCTGATTTTGATTTACCACAACAGTCCGGGGCTGATGTGGATTTTGCTGCTGGTGATTCCGGCGGTGCTGGGAATTTTGGCGGTGTTTCTGTTCAAGATTTCTCCCCTGTTTGAGGTGCAGCAGCAGAAATTGGACGACCTCAATCAGGTGTTGCAGGAGAGCCTCGCCGGGGTGCGGGTGGTAAAGGCCTTTGTGCAGGGAGACTACGAAAATCGCCGCTACGACCGGGCCAACCAGGCGTTTCGGCAGGCTTCCCTGCACCCGATGCGCTACGTGGCGGCGTTGCAGCCCAGCTTTTTCTTGATTGTGAACCTGGCCACGGCGCTGGTGCTGTGGTTTGGCGGGCGGGCCGTCAGCCAGGGCGAGAGCACCGTGGGCGAACTGATGGCCTTTACCCAATACCTGGTGACCATTTTGATGCCCCTAGTGGTGCTGGCGGTGATTACGCCCCAGGTGACGGCTGCCGAAGCCTCGGCGGAGCGGATGTTTGAGGTGATGGACACCCTGCCCAACATCGACCAGCCCAGCCAGACCGTCTTGCCCACCGAAGTCCCTACCCAGGGGCGGATTGTGTTTGAGAACGTCAGCTTTGGCTATCCGGCCCCACCGGGAGAAGCGCCCACCCCCGTGCTGCGAAACATCAACCTCACCATCGAGCCGGGGCAGACCGTGGCCTTTTTGGGGGCGACGGGTTCCGGCAAATCCACCCTGGTAAACCTGATTCCCCGCTTCTACGATGTCACCAAGGGCCGCATCCTCATCGACGGCATCGACGTGCGCCACCTGGCCCCCGAAATCCTGCACCAGTGGGTGGGCATTGCCCTCCAGGAGGCCGTTCTCTTTAGCGGCACGGTGCGGGAAAATGTCGGCTACGGTCGGCCCGAGGCGGAACAGGAGGAACTGGTGGCGGCGGCGGCGGCAGCGGATGCCCACGGATTTATCAGCACCATGCCGGAGGGCTACGATGCCCCAGTGGCAAGGCGCGGCAGCAACTTTTCGGGTGGGCAACGGCAGCGGATTTCCATCGCCCGTGCCCTAGCGGTGCAGCCCCGGATTCTCATCCTCGACGACAGCACCAGCGCCCTCGATATGGCCACCGAGGCCCGCGTCCAGGAGGCCGTGCAAAATCTGATGGCCGCCACCACCAAGCTCTATGTGGCCCAGCGGATTAGCACCGTCCTCACCGCCGACCGCATCTTTTTACTAGAGGCCGGAGAACTGGTGGCCCAGGGCAGCCACGAAACCCTGCTGGCCACCAGCCCTCTCTACCAAGAAATTTATCAATCGCAGCTAGGGGGTGCCCCGCTATGAAACGGTTTCTGCGTCGCCATCGGGTCAAAATTGCGCCGCCAGAGTTGGCCCCACCTCCCCAGGCCTTGGGGCGACTGTTGGGCTACGTCACCCGCTACCGCTGGGAAATGGCCCTGGTGGTGCTGCTGCTGATTGTTGGGACGGCCCTAAATTTGTTCATTCCCTTCCTGCTGGGCCAGGGGCTCAACAGCCTCAGTGCTGGATTGGATGGCCCCTACCTGGCGCGGCTGGCGGGGTGGATGGTGGCGGCGGCGGTGGTGAGCTGGCTGCTGCTGGTGCTCCAGGGGGAGGTGCTGGCCAACGTTACCCAACGCGCCCTCTACGTGCTGCGCAAACAGGTGTTTGAGCACATGCAAACCCTGTCTTTGAACTTTTTTGACCGTCAGCCCATCGGCCAGTTGATGAGCCGGGTCAGCGACGATGCCGAGGTGGTGGCCCAATTCTTCCGCAACGGCCTAGGGATGCTGCTGAGCGAGACCCTCAAGGTGCTGTTCATCATCCTGGCTATGGTGCTGCTGAACTGGCGCATGGCCATCGCTGCCTGCGTGATTGTGCCCCTAGTGCTGGGCTTTTTGGGGATGGTTAGCCGCATTTCTGGCCCCGCCTTCGATGCCCTGCAAGCGGAAATGGGCGAACTCAACGGCATCCTCGAAGAAACCGTCAGCGGCGAACGGGTGGTGATCGCCTACCAGCGCCAGGAGGAAGCCATCGCCACCTTCGAGGAGGTCAGCCGCGCCGCCATGGAAGTGGGCATTCGGGCCAGGTTTGTAGCCCTACTCAGCCGCCCCCTCACCCTGGTGCTCACTAACCTCGATGTGGCCCTAGTCGCCCTGGTGGGCAGCCTGCTCACCCTACGCGGCGAGGCCGATGTGGGCACCGTCACCGCCTTTCTGCAATATACCCGCCAGTTGGGCCTACCGATCATCAACATCGCCAATACGCTGGACTTTTTGCTCGCCGCCATTGCCTCCTCCGAGCGCATCTTCCAAATTTTGGACGAAGCCCCCGCTGTGCAGGATGCTCCCAACGCCACCCCCCTGCCCCCCATCGAGGGCCGCGTGGAATTTCGCCAGGTAGACTTTGGCTACGTGCCGGGGCAGCGCGTCCTCAAACACAACAGCTTCATCGCCGAACCGGGCCAAACCATTGGCCTCTGCGGCCCCACCGGAGCCGGAAAAAGCACCATCATCAACCTGCTCACCCGCTACTACGACATCGACGCCGGAGCCATCCTCATCGATGGCCACAACATTTTGGAGGTGCAGCAAGATAGCCTGCGCCAACAGGTGGGCATCGTCCTGCAAGAACCCTTCCTGTTCTCCGATACCGTCCTCAACAACCTGCGCTACGCCCGCCTAGAGGCCAGCGAAGCCGACTGCATCGAAGCCGCCAAACAGGCCAACGCCCACGGCTTCATCCTGCGCCTGCCCCACGGCTACGACACCCTACTCACCGAGCGGGGCAGCAACCTCAGCCAAGGCCAACGCCAACTGCTCACCATCGCCCGCATGATGGTGGCCAACCCCCGCCTGGTCATCCTCGACGAAGCCACCAGCAACGTTGATACCCGCACCGAGGCCAAAATCCAAGATGCCCTCAACCGCCTGATGGCCGGACGCACCAGCTTCGTCATCGCCCACCGCCTCAGCACCATCCGCCACGCCGACAAAATTCTCGTCCTAAACAGTGGGGCTATTGTCGAACAAGGCACCCACGACGAACTGCTTAAAATGGGAGGTCTTTACTACGACCTCTACACTAGCCAGTTCAAAGGCAAAGTACTAACGCCCTAGCCAACCTAGCCGTCCTAAGATTCAGCCGATCTAAGCAAAGGTGCAATGCTTGGTGGTGCAGAAAACTCCTAAAACCCTTGTAGACAAAGGATTCTCAGCGAGACAGCGGATTTGGGATTTCTCGGCAACTTGAACGAAGGCAATGGGTTTCAGTCGCCATTTTTGCCGTCTGGGCTGTCCACCATGAGACTCAAAAAAGTTTTCTGCACCACTAAGGGCAAGGAGTAGATTTTTCAGAGAATGACTTTAGTAGCGGCACGGCGAGCCGTTTTTAGCCCTACCTACGAGGAATAGCCCAGACAAGCCACTGCAACTGACTAGTTCACCCTATGGCTGATTAGAGTTTTACAATAAAGCTACCTATGTGCAACACTCCGGACAGATTTAGGAGGCTGTGATCCCAGTCTATGCGGCGATAACCCCGTAGTTCAGGAGGGTCTGGTAGTTGGGATGGGATTGAATCAAAGT
>NZ_JACJRS010000038.1 GCF_014697375.1 Phormidium sp. FACHB-1136 | reverse complement strand
GGAGGGGGTGTCCCTCTACACCGCTGTGGTTTGGTCAGTCAGCCTCAAGCACCCCATCCGCTTGGCCTATCTGCTCAAGGAGCAAGGCGGGCGACGGAGCTATGTCGTCTTGTTCTCCACGGATATCGACGGTGACCCCCTGGTGATCTATCAAGGCTACGCGGCGCGGTTTCAAATCGAATTTATCTTCCGCGATTGAAGAGTATCTTAGGACTCGCGATAAAGAAATAGGCAGCCAAGCCCCCAAAAAATATTCTTTCACGAAGGAGTACACGATGTCAGATCCGGTTAAAACGAATTTGAATTTAGGCAATCTCAAGTCCGATTTGTTAGATCTTGCATCAAAGTTAAATATAGATGATGGAACAAAAGAAGTTTTTGTTCAGGCAATTATCTTAAAAGTTGCAGGAAATTTAAGTGCAACAAGAGAAAGATTGGCAATTCTTTATGAATATGAAAAGAACTATTTAGAATTAATTCAGGAATACAAAGAAGAAATAAAATTTGCAAATAACTTGCAGGAAGAATTGAGGAAAGAAAGAACCAAGTTTTTTGCTGAATCACTCAAAGAAGTCTCTGAGACGCTATCCTCGACTCAAGTAGATCCTAATGTTGCTTCCATGTGGATCAAGGAGCTTGTAGAAAGCTACACAAAAAGTATTGATATGTCAACGAGTTTGATTGAGGAAAATGTTTTAAGTATGCTGGGCGAAATCAAAAAAGAGGCTAGAAGTGGAATTCAATCCGTAGCGAATTCCTCACAGGAGAGTGATGGATGATTCAAGAAGAAACGCTACTAACTCTCAAATGCCTGAAACAGTGCCGAGAAGCACTTGTTTCATCTTTTTTGCATGAAGACGAAGCCATTTTTGGCCCTATGTTCGAGTTTGAAAATGAAAGCTTTTTGATGGAGTTATCCATTGAGGAATTTTTCATTGATTGGATAAATCAACATTTCCCCTTGTTTCAATCTTTGCATGAGGATTCTTCTGATATCCCAGAAGCTTCTAGAGAGACATTCATAAGTCTAATTCTTACTCTTGTGCAAGATCACATTAAATTCAGCAGCCCGATGCTGACGAGCGAGAGTCGAGATTTTATCCTCAGTATTCTTGAAGACAAAAAAATAGCTTTAACAAGCCTTTTAGATTTGAGTAAAAACTCAGAGAAAAATTATCAAAAATTACTTTACTGGCAGAAAAAAGACAGAGCATTATTTCAACGAAAGATCGCTTCTCTTAAGGCAGGTAGCTAAATGAATATGTTTAAGATGTTTGACAAGCTAGATGATATTGTTTACGCACCAATTAAGCTGGTGACTGACTGGGCTGGCGAACCATTGAAAAAGTCAGCACATCGCAGAGAAATGGAAGCGAGGAAAAAAGAAAATGAGCTTGAGATCAAGAAAGAGACAGAAGTAACAAGAATTTTAATGGAGATTGAACAATATAAAAAAGAAAAAGAAAATGAGCTTGAGATCAAGAAAGAGACAGAAGTAACAAGAATTTTAATGGAGATTGAACAATGCAAAAAAGATAGAGAATTCGCAAGAATGACAGCTGTTTCTGACGCTATTATAAAGTATCAGAAAGAGCTGGCTAACCTGAATGTTCAGGTAATTAACTCTATTAACGATATGCAAATCGATTTTCGACATAGGGCACAAACCCTTGTTTATGAGAGAACTATTAAATATAAGGAGCTTCAAGATAGTGCTCTTAATGATGCTGCTGAAGATCTAAAAAGAATTGAGCGAGATTTCCCTGAAAACTCAAGAGCGAGAGATATTTTAACCAAGGCCGTAGATCAAAGACTTGCGAATATAATCACTACGGCTCATAATTTTCTTCTTGAGTTGAATGCTGATCTTAAGTTACTGAATGAGAATATGACTCTTCTGGCAAATAAAGGACAGTTTTTTATAGAACAGCATCTTGACAAATTTCATGTCATTGATTCCACTATCCAGGAGGCTAGAAGAATTGAAGGCAAGTAATTTCTGGACGTTTTTGAGTTAGCTTCAGAGCTTCCTATGGTTCAACTTCAGCCCAAGCTCCTGACCGTCCGTGACTTCATTGATCACTATGGCGACAACCCCCAATACGAACTCATCGGTGGAGAGCTAACCAACGTAGAACCCACAGGCATCCATGAGCAGGTTGCAGGCTTTGTGGGGCGAAAGCTCAATGTCGCCATTGATCAGCAAAACGCGCCCTACGTGATTCCCTACCGCTGCCTGATTAAACTGCTGGGCACCGAAACTGCCTTTCGGCCCGATGTGGTGGTACTGGATCAGGCCCAGCTCGCCCAGGAACCGCTGTGGCAGCAGGAACCCGTCATTTGTCGGGGGGCATCGATCAAGCTGGTGGTGGAAGTGGTGAGCACCAACTGGCAAAACGACTATGCCCGCAAAACCGAAGACTATGCCCTGCTGGGGGTGCCCGAATACTGGATTGTGGGCTACCTGGGGCTAGGAGGGCGCGACTACATTGGCACCCCCAAACAGCCCACGGTAACGCTGTGTGTGTTGGAGGGTGATCGCTATCAAAAACAGGTGCTCCACGGGGACGATTTGCTGCGATCTCCCACTTTTCCTAGTCTCAGTTTGACGGTTAGACAGATCTGCATGGCTAGCCAATAAAAGCCTATTGATATTGCGTTAATAGAAGAGTTTTGAGCGTACTTAAAGGTAACTTCCCTCGGGAACCTTCGTTTACAAAGGCAAAAACTGTACTCGGTTCAAAAATTCTTCGGTCACGCCCAGTTTTGCGATCAGCTCAAGATCTCTAATACAGGTGCCAATCGAGACTTTTGATTGTCGGGCAAACACAACGCCAGGGAAAGGAATAGCTAACATTTGCCGATGTTTTGCCTCAACCAGCAGGTCATCATCTTGGGAAAACAGCACTCGATGCAACTCAGTTGCTCGATCTAAAACTTCAGGATCAGCAATTCCGCTGCGGTGATCTTCTTGAACCGTTAAAACATCAACTTGCCGCTGGCGCAACCCGTTTGTAATTGCCCCATGAACGTTTTCATCCATGTAGAAAGCCAGACTCATGGCAACAATCCCTGGGCCTTAAGACGAGCAACAAAGGGTGACTCTTCAGCCTGCTGCTCTAGCTGGGCCACATAGGCTTCTCGTCGCTGAATATCGGCATCCAGGGCTTCACGGTGATCCCAATAGTAGGCCAGGGCTGCATAAATTTGCCCCATGTTCAAGTGGCGATGGTTGATTTGAATTTCTTCTGGAGTCCAACCATAGGTTTGTTGAGCTATCACCAGCTCGACCACCTTCATCGTCGTCCCCGCAATCAAAGGGACGTTATCTTGACCGAGGACAATGTGGGGATACTCAGTCGGTATCAGACTTTGAGCATCAATCATGGTAGGAGAGGCGATCACAACTACCTGCTATCGTAACAAGCCTATTTACAAATCTGGGCTTTCATCTCCTTACATAACAAAGAAGCCGGATTTCTCGAAGAAACCCGGCTTCTGGTTTAGCCGCTAGCTTAGACCTTCGCTTCCTCCTTCACCAGCTTCTCCCAGCCCAGATCCTTGAGGCTGTCGTTGCGGCGGAGGGGGCGGGTCACCAGTTCTAGGATGTCGCGGGCGTTGGTGAAGCCGTGGATTTGGGCGAAGGTGAACTCCACCGACCACTTGGTGCTAATGCCGCGAGCTTCTAGGGGGTTGGCATGGGCCATTCCGGTGATGACCAAGTCGGGGCGCAGTTCTTGGATGCGCTGGATTTGGTTGTAGTTATCGGGTTTTTCGGTGATTTTGGGCAGGGGTTGGCCCATGTCGTTGCAGGTTTTTTCGAGCAGGGCGAGTTCGGCGGCTTGGTAGCGTTTATCCATGTAGGGGATGCCGATTTCTTGCACCGTCATGCCGCAGCGGGTGAGGAAGCGGGCCAGGGAGATTTCCAGCAGGTTATCGCCCATGAAGTAGACGGATTTGCCGCGAATGATTTGCAGATAATCTTCGAGGGATTCCCAGATTTTGGCTTCCCGTTCATCGAGGCCTTGGGGTTCGATATTGAAGACGGAGCAGATTTTTTCGACCCAGGCGCGGGTGCCGTCGGGGCCGATGGGGAAGGGGGCACCGATCAGCTTGCACTTGCGGCGGCGCATCAGGGTCGTTGCCGTGCGCGACAGGAAGGGGTTGATGCCTGCCACGTAGTAGCCTTCATCGATGACGGGGAGTTCGGTGTAGCGTTTGGCGGGCAGCCAGCCGGAGACCTTGATGCCTTGGCGCTTCAGTTCCAGGGTCATTTGGGTGACGATGGGGTCGGGCACGGAGCCGAACAGAACTAGGGGCGGGTGGTCGTGGTAGGCGGTGTCGGTCGAGAGGTCTTTGGAATGCTCGTCTTTTTTGGGGTCGTCTTTTTTGCGGCCAAAGCTCAGCAGTTTTTGGATGCTGCTGCGTTCTTCTTTTTCGGCGGGGGTGACTTCCTCGCTGGTGGGGCAGCGTTGGGCCATGGCGGCGAGGACGGTGTCTTCCCCTTGGGTGAAGGCGTAGTCTAGGCCGTTGGCGCGGGCGACCACGATGGGAATGCCGATTTCCGCCTCTAGGCGGGGGGCCAGCCCTTCGAGATCCATTTTGATGATCTCGGTGGTGCAGGTGCCAATCCAGACGATGACGGAGGGGTTGCGGTCGCGCTTGATGCCCTCACAGAGGCGCTTCAGTTCTTCGTAGTCGTTGAGCTGGGCGGAGATGTCGCCTTCTTCCAGTTCGGCCATGGCGTAGCGGGGTTCGGCAAAGATCATCACCCCCATGGCGTTTTGCAGAAAGTAGCCGCAGGTCTTGGTGCCGATTACCAAAAAGAAGCTGTCTTCAATTTTTTGGTACAGCCACGCCACGCAGCTAATGGGGCAAAAGGTGTGGTAATTTCCGGTGTCGCAGTCAAATTCCAGGGCAGACGTATTGGGTTGAGATTGGGCGAGGGTCATGGCTAGGGATCGAGTAGGGGATCGGGGGACGGGCCTACCTGGGTCTGTCGTTTTCCCTCCCACCGGATCCGGTGCAAACCTCGTCATCGTGGGTGGGGGGCGGTGGAGGGGCGGCGTCGATGGTGATGGGGGTGGGTTCTGGGAGAGAAACCTCCTCCACTGGCACCAGGGAAACCTCAGGTTGGGCGCTGGTCGGCAACATGTGCTGTGCCTTCGCCAACGCCTCTAGCTCCTTCACCGGGTTGGTGTTTAGGCCCAGGGCGGCAATAATGCGGTCGGGGCTGCTGCTCAGGCTGACGACCAGGGGCAGCAGATTGTTGAGGTCGGGTTCGAGGGTAGACAACACCCCCAAAATGAAGCCCGATGAGGGTCGCCGTTGGCCGTCGAGAGTCACCCAAATGCCTAATTTGTCGATCCACTCGCGGTTGTCGCGGTAGTAGGAAAGCCACTTGATTTTTAGCGAGCGCCGCAGTTGTTTACTGTTCACAGATCCTCGTGGGCGGGGTTCGCCAATCTCTAGTCCAGAGATGGATTAAACCAGAAAACCGTACCGGGGGTCAGTGATGTAGCCGTGATTGATCCGGGATTAACCAGGGATTGATCAGGAAGACTCGCTATAAATCAGTGCCATCGGACAATAGGGGATGATCCTCGTTGGCGTCGATGGTGGTGGGCTCTTCGCCGTTGTCCAAAATCATCTCTGGGTCAAAGTTCAGACCCAACACCTGCACCAGGGCGTCTTCGTCAGAGTTGAGCTGATAGAAGGGCACCATCAGGTTCGAGAGCTTTGGCTCTAGGGCATTGACCACCCCTAAAATGAGGAAAGAGGACGGTCGTCGGCCCCCATCGGGCGTACGGACAGAGGTTTGCTGCATTTGGATGGTCAACCAGCCGCGATTGGCTTGCACATAGTCCAACCATTTCTGGCGGATGACCTGGGTAAAGTTCTCAAAAAAGGCCATAATCCTGCCTCGTTTGCTAATTTGAATGGCTGCGTACCGATGATAATGCAGCCCTCCCGAATCAGAACTTTATCCGGTGAGATCTTTGCAGCGGGGAGAAGCCCTCGGCCCCGGAAGCCCTCACCCCCAGCCCCTCTCCCATGGGGAGAGGGGAGCCGGAAGGAGGAAAACCGTAGGGTGCATTCGCGAAGCAATGCACCGCCCCAGATATCGCGCGGATGGTGCATTGCTGGCGCGAATGCACCCTACGAGGGGCTGGGGGGTCAAACCATCATCAGATCCATCTCCTCCACGTCCTGTTTGGGGGCATCGGCGGGCGGGTTGAGGTAGAAGTCCGATAGCAGGCTGAATAGGTCGCGGTCGGGAGTTTCGGTGGGTACCACGCCTTCGGGACGGGCCAAAATCTGGTCGGCGATGTTGAGGTAGTACTGGCAGACGGGTTCCAATGAGGGATCGGTTTCCGCCATTTCAAACACCGTCTTGCCCTTGACGCGGGAAATGCGGATGTCCTCAATCAGCGGCAGAATTTCCAGCACGGGCATGGGGACGTGCTCGACGTACTTGTCGATCAAATCGCGCTTGGAGGTACGGTTGCCGATTAGCCCCGCTAGCCGCAGGGGATGGGTACGGGCCTTTTCGCGCACCGAAGCGGCGATGCGATTGGCGGCAAACAGGGCATCAAAGCCGTTGTCGGTGACGATCATGCAGTAGTCGGAGTAATTCAGGGGGGCGGCAAACCCGCCGCAGACCACGTCGCCCAACACGTCAAACAAAATCACGTCAAACTCGTCGAAGGCGTTCAGTTCCTTCAACAGCTTCACGGTTTCGCCCACCACATAGCCGCCGCAGCCCGCCCCCGCCGGAGGGCCACCCGCTTCGACGCAATGCACGCCGCCATAGCCCTTGTAGATCACGTCGTCCGCCCACACGTCTTCGTAGTGGAAAGACTTTTCTTGCAGCGTGTCGATGATGGTGGGAATCAGAAACCCGGTGAGGGTAAAGGTGCTGTCGTGCTTGGGGTCGCAGCCGATTTGCAACACCTTGCGCCCCCGCTTAGCCAGGGCTACCGAAATGTTGCAACTGGTGGTGGACTTGCCAATGCCCCCTTTTCCATAAACAGCGAGCTTGAGTGTCTGGTTGTCCATAGGGATGACGCGATGTAGGTAGGGCAAACGAGAAGTGGGATCCCCCCTGCCCCCCCTTGGGAAGGGGGGAACTGGAGTCAAAGTCCCCCTTCCCAAGGGGGATTTAGGGGGATCAAATCTAGGCAACAGTTCACCCAGGGGCGCTTTGCGGTGTGGGGATAGGCGACCCGCCACGGCAAGGCACCCCCAGGGGATCTGTTTTCAAACTTGGTCTGAGTCAATGGGGTCTGACGCAGCCCAGGGTGTTTCGGCTGTTTGGATTATGTGCACAGCCCCAGAGCCTTGAGAAGGGGTGCTGAGAACAACTAGGGGCGGAAATCAGACCTTAACGGCTTAAATAGCCTTCTATCAGCTTCCAATGATTCAAAATCCTATTCAAAGCTTGATAAACTCTATCAGTTAAATTTGTGTTGTTATTAAAATTAAATTAGAACAATAACAAAATAACGATCCTTAAATCTTTTAGCGCAGAATATTCCCACCTAGACCATGGCCGTCGGGAATTCCTCAGTTCTACGTGGCGGCCTGACAAACCTGGCCAAGATCCAGATCCGTCAAAGAGGCAGGAGGGGCAGAAGGAGGAGGGGCAGAAGACCTGACCCCTACGGTATTTGGGTGCGCGGTGGTCTTACCCAATGCAAAATCTTTGGCCCATCGCGTAGGGTGCATCCGCGAAGCCATGCACTACCTAGAGGTTTCGACCGAGCCATCAGCCTGACAGGCTCGTTGATTAGGTTCTGGGTCTGTGGCGATCCCTGGCCGCGATTCAACGAAATCGAAAATTCTCTATAGATTTGTAAAATTTTTATCTATGCAACGAACTGTTGCCGATTGTGTAGAGATAGTTGCAATGGGCGAGGCTTGTTCACGTCATGAGTTTCGCGCAATGGGTACGTTACGCCTGATATCAGCTCGCCATGCCCCCTAGGTTGACGATAATGCCGAAGGTTGATCAACTCATCGCCGTTTTTGAGGACGCTAGGGCGCTAGTGGCCCATCCCGATAATGACTTTTCGTGGTCGTCGTGGATTGACCAGGACGATGCGCTGGCGGAACTGAATGCCATCATCGCGGCGTTGCGGTCGGGGGGATACCCAAATCTGTCGATGGGTATCCTCTTTGCCCCTACTGGGCCGATGCAGGAGGTGAGCCTCAGCAGTGGGTGGGGGCAGGAGTTTCTGGCGTTGGCCGAGCGGTTTGATGGGGCGATTACCCAAGACGATCCCCTTGGGACTGATTCCTAGGAACAGCCTAGGACTGGATTCCAAGATCGCTTCAGCCAAAGGTCTGCTGGGCCAAAACCTCGGCTAGGATAGGCGCAAGGGTAGGAGGAAGCATGTATATCGTGATCGCTGGCATGGGACGGATGGGCACGGAACTGGCTAAAACGCTGTTGACGATGGGCCATACGATTGCCGTGGTAGATAGTAACCCCTTGGTGTGTCAGCAGGCCCGCGAAAAGATTGGTGTGATGGCCTTTGAGGGCAGCGCTGTGAACACCACCGTGCTCCTAGAAGCTGGGATTCGCAAAGCTGGGGTCGTCATCGGCACCCTCCAGGAAGATGCCCTCAACTTGGCCCTGGTGACCCTGTGCAAGCACTATGGGGTACCGCAGATTATTGTGCGAATGAGTGATCGTGACTTTGCGGAACCCTACCGCCTTGCTGGGGCTACCCACATCATGAGCACCGTTGAGCTGGCCATCAACCGCATGATCAATGCCATCGAATATCCCCAGGTGGATGCCATGATGCACTTCGAGCAGGGCCAAATTGAGGTGCTGAAGCTCTCCATTCCCAACGCCTGCTCCATTGTGGGGCGTAGCGTCGCCGAAATTGCCCAGGATTCCCGTTTCCCGATGGGCACCCTCATCATCGGCTACCAGGCCCACCCCCACGAAGCCCTGAGCATTCCCAACGGCAGTTCCGTCATCGAAAGCGGCTCTACCATCCTAGCGGTGACTAAACCGGAACTGGTGCGGCAGTTGATTGACTTCATGGGCCTAGGTGTCCCCGCTGAGATGCCGTTACCGTTATAGTCCTCTAGCGGGGCGCAGTCTCCTTTGAGGTAAATTGGGGCAACCACTGCTAACCCGATGTGCAACTAATTTCAAAGAGAAGGTTTTGTCTCCCAAGGCTAGAGCTATCAAGGAGTCTAGCGGTTTCATGAAGACAAAACCATGTTCAACATCGACGAGTTTATCATCGCGTCATTAGCCATCAACCACTAGAAAATGGCTATAAGCCCTTCGCTCACCTAGGGATTGATCCATGAGGGGGCAATGGCCAAGTGGGCGGTGGGGTTAAACTCTTCCTCTAGGGCTATCCCCTGGTCGTTTCCCTGGTCGTCATCGTCGTTGACGACCTCGCTGGGGAAGAGGCGTCGTTTCTCTAGATCGTGGAAATTAAACAGGTTGGGGTCGGCCAGTTGGGAGGGGGCGACGTTCTGTAAGCTGCGAAAGAGGCTGTCGGTACGTCCCGGCCATTGTTTCTCCCAGTCTTGGATCATCTGTTTAATCTGTGCTCGTTGCAGGTTGGCCTGGGATCCACAGAGGGTGCAGGGAATGATGGGGAACTGGCGATAGCGGGCATAGCGGGCGATATCTCGTTCTGGGCAGTAGGCGAGGGGTCGAATCACCACATGGCGGCGATCATCGGTGAGCAACTTGGGCGGCATGGCCTTTAGGGTGCCACCGTGGAACATATTGAGGAACAGGGTTTCGATCAGGTCGTCCCGGTGATGGCCGAGGGCAATTTTGGTGGCTCCTTCCTCAGCGGCAACTCGGTAGAGAATGCCCCGTCGCAGTCGAGAGCAGAGCCCACACATGGTTTTGCCCTCAGGGATGACCCGCTTCACGGTGCTGTAGGTGTCTTGCTCCACAATGCGGTAGGGAACGCCAACGGCCTCAAAATACTCTGGCAAGACGTGGGCCGGAAAACCGGGTTGTTTTTGGTCGAGGTTGACGGCGAAAAGCTCAAACTGAATGGGCGCACTGCGCTGGAGGTGGCGCAAAATATCCAGCAACGTGTGGGAATCCTTACCGCCGGAGAGGCACACCATCACCCGGTCGCCCTCCTCAATCATGCGGTAGTCTCGGATGGCCTGCCCCACCCTAGCCCGCAAAAAGCCCTGGAGTTTCTTAAAGCTGTTGGAGGTGGGGTGCTGTACGCCAACCATAGACGATGCCTTATGCCATGCCGCGCCAACCGTGGCCCTGGCCCCATGAGAATGTGCCCATCTATCCTACCAAGATGAACCGCACCATCGGCACTGCGCCATTTTCTTGGTAGCCCACTATCCTAAAGGCAATAGGGTTGTTCCTCACGGGTGGATGCTGTGTTTACCGGGTTGGACTTGGTGGTGATTTTTATGGTGGTGGGGGTGATCATTTATGCGACCCGCGCCGATGGGGGTGGGGGCGAGGTCAAAATTGACGCCCTGACCTGGCTGGTGTTGGTGATTGTGGTAGGGATGATTGTCATTTCGTTGACCTAGGGAATGGGCGGCTGGCGTGGCCCCCTTGAGCCCCTAGTCGGCGATGACAAACGATTGAGAAAGCCAATCAGTGATTAACCAATCCAAGGCTTTCCAGTACAATAGCCACCCAACAGCCACGCGATGAACCCCATGCCGACTCCGGTAAGGGTGCTAGAGCCTCACTCTCCCTGTCGTATCCAGTTAGGACCTGTTCCCCATGACCTCCGTTGTCCCTCGCTCCACGGATGACCCTCGTCTGAGCCAACTGCCCGCATCGGTGCGGGCACACCTGCAAGATCGCTTCAACCTGGTCATTCCTGACTCCTCCGCCCAAGACCTGCCCGCGCCATCCCAGTCGCCTACCCCTGTGACCTCACGCCCTACTACGCCTAAATCCAACGCCCCCTCCCAGTCTGCCACCGCCCAGGGTGACACCAAGGCTCCCGCTGCGGCCATCGTCACCCTCAACCAGGTGGGGAAATTTTACCCCAACGGCAGCACCGCCCTCACCGACGTGAGTCTGACCGTGAACCAGGGCGACTTTTTGTTTGTGACCGGGCCGTCGGGTTCGGGCAAATCCACCCTACTCAAGCTGCTCTACGGCTATGAGCGGCCCACGAGCGGAGACATCCTCGTCGCCAACGAACCCATCGCCAAACTGCGGGGCAACAAACTGGCGATGATGCGCCGTCGTATTGGGGTGGTGTTTCAAGATTACAAACTGATTCCTCGCCGCACCGTGGCTGAAAATGTCGCTTTTGTCCTGTGGGCGCAGGGGTTTACCCGCAAGGAAGTGCATCGCCGCCTGTGGCCTGCCCTAAAAATGGTGGGGCTTCAAAATAAGGCCCAGTGTTTCCCAGACGAACTCTCAGGGGGCGAACAGCAGCGGGTCAGCATTGCCCGTGCCGTGGTCAACACGCCGCCCCTGTTGCTGGCTGATGAACCCACCGGAAATCTGGATGCCGACAACTCCCTCCAGGTAATCAAAATTCTCAAAAAGCTCAACTCCATCGGCATCACCGTCATCGTCACCACCCACGATGAGCAGTTGGTGCGGATCTCCAACCATCCCGTGGTGCAAATCCGAAACGGTCGCCTTCACCACCTAGTGCGTTAACCCAGGAACAGAGAGGATGGCCTATCAGGTTTTCTGTTGCCATGAATCCCGATGCCCCGTCTGAGTTTGAGATGGGTTGCCTACGGATTCCCAGAGCGGATCGGAAAAGGAGCCCGGAGACGGTACAAAAATTCTTCCTTACTATAGAGGTAGCCTAAGCGACCGATCCGGTAATGTCTAAAGGCCAGGTTGGATCCGCACGACAACGCACTCTAGGTAAAACAGCCCACTTGGCAGTATCGGTGACTGGTCTCCGGTCTCCCCCCGATCTACGATGCCCACTCTGGTGCTGACTGGACTTGAGGTGTTGCCTAGGATGGTCGTTGGGCATCACCCTGTTTTGGGCATCAAGCCTGTTTTGGGTATCAAGCCTGTTTTGTTCATCAAGGAAGATGTGCTATGGCACAGTCCCTTTCCCCGTCCCAGCCCCCTTCCCCTCGGCCCAGTGCAGAGGAGTTGGCGTGGCACCATGTGTCAGCCCAGGTCGTAACCCAGCAGTTGGGGGTCCATCCCGATCAGGGTCTTGCAAAGAAGGAAAGCCATGCTCGGTTAGATCGCTACGGCCCCAACGAAATTAAGGGCAAACAGGGCAAGCATCCGATCCTTTTGTTCCTACTCCAGTTCAATCAGCCCTTGCTCTACATTTTGCTGATGGCGGGGTTGATCAAGGCGCTGCTGGGGTCTTGGACGAATGCCGGGGTGATCTGGGGCGTGACGGTGATCAATGCCATCATTGGCTTTGTCCAGGAATCCAAAGCAGAAAGCGCCATTGCGGCCCTGGCGGCGGCGGTGGAAACCGAGGCCATGGTGCGCCGAGATGGCCAGACCCAGCAGGTGTCCTCCCGCGATTTGGTGCCGGGGGATGTGGTGCTGCTGAACTCTGGTGACAAGGTGCCCGCCGATTTGCGGCTGCTGCGGGGGCGCACCCTGCAAATTAACGAATCTGCCCTAACCGGGGAATCCGTTGCCGTGGAAAAGCAGCCGGATCTGGACAGCCTGCCTGCGGATACCAGCCTTGCCGACCGTCACAACATGGCCTATGCGGGGAGCTTTGTCACCTTTGGCCAGGGAGAAGGCATCGTCGTCGCCACCGGGCTGAGTACCGAAACCGGGCGCATCTCCAAGCTGATGCAGGAGAGCACCAACCTGGTCACGCCCCTGACCCGCAAGTTTGACCGCTTCAGCAAAACCCTGCTGTACGTCATTCTCACCGTGGCGGCAGTCACCTTTGCGGTGGGGCTGGGCTGGGGCAATTCGCCGCTAGAGATGTTTGAGGCCGCCGTGGCCCTGGCGGTGAGCGCCATTCCCGAAGGCTTGCCCGCCGTGGTGACGATTACCCTGGCCATTGGGGTGTCGCGCATGGCCAAGCGCAATGCCATTGTGCGCAAGTTGCCCGCCGTGGAAACCCTGGGCAGCGCCACGGTGATCTGTTCCGACAAAACCGGAACCCTGACCGAAAACCAGATGACCGTCCAAACCCTCTACGCGGGTGGTCATCACTACGACATAACAGGCGTGGGCTATGCCCCCCACGGCGAACTGCGCGATGGCGAAGACAACCCCGTGCCGCCGGATGCCTTGTCCCTGCCTCTGCGCCAGTGTTTGCAGGCGGGAATGCTCTGCAATGATTCAGAACTGGAACACAAAGACCACGACTGGAGTGTGGTGGGCGATCCCACCGAGGGAGCCTTGCTGGTGGCGGCACGAAAGGCCGGGTTTGACCGCAAGGAACTCAACGCCAGCTATCCTCGCATTGACAGCATCCCCTTCGAGTCAGAATTTCAGTACATGGCCACCCTGCACCAGCAGGACGGCGAGGGGCAGTGGCTATTGATCAAGGGGTCTGTGGAAGCGGTGGTGGATCGCTGCGATGCGGTGCGGATGGGGGACGGCACCGCCCAGCCGATCAACCGGGATCATGTGTTCCTCCAGGCGGAACGCATGGCCTCACGGGGGCTACGGGTGCTGGCCTTTGGGGGGAAAGCGTTCCACGGTCACCACTTCGACCACGACGACCTCAAAACCGAGATGGTCTTCCTAGGCTTGCAGGGCATGATCGACCCGCCCCGTTCCGAGGCCATCCGCGCCGTGGAAGCCTGTCAAACCGCCGGAATCGAGGTGAAGATGATCACCGGGGATCACAAAGTCACCGCCGCCGCCATTGCCGACCGCATGGGCTTGAGTACCACCGAGGAGGTGATCGCCTACACCGGGAAGGAACTGGCCACGTTTGACGCCACCGAACTGACCAACGCCGTCCAGAATGGCTCCGTGTTTGCGCGAGTAGCCCCAGAGCAGAAATTGCGCCTGGTGGAAGCCCTGCAAGCCAAGGGCCACATCGTCGCGATGACCGGAGATGGGGTGAACGATGCCCCCGCCCTGAAGCAGGCGGACATCGGCATTGCCATGGGCAAGGCGGGCACCGAGGTGGCCAAGGAAGCCGCCGATATGATTCTGACCGACGACAACTTTGCCTCCATCAAAGCAGCGGTGGAGGAAGGACGCAACGTCTTTCGCAACCTGATGAAAGCCATCGCCTTCATCCTGCCCGTCAACGGCGGCGAATCCATGACCATTCTGCTCAGCGTGCTGATTGGCCGGGGCGACGTGCTGCCCATCCTTTCATTGCAAGTGCTGTGGCTAAATATGGTCAACTCCATCGCCATGACCGTGCCCCTTGCCTTCGAGCCTAAGTCCTTTAATTTGATGAACCGTCCCCCCCGCAACCCCAACCAGCCGCTATTGTCTAAACCGTTGCTGCACCGGATCGCCCTGATTTCCGTCTTCAACTGGATTTTGATCTTCGGCATGTTTGAGTGGGTGCGCCGCAACGGGGTTGATCTGGGCTGGATTTCCACCGATCTCAATGGCAATGACGCGGATCAACACCTCTTGGCCCTGGCCCGCACCATGGCCATCCAAGCCCTCGTCGCCGGACGGATTATCTACCTGCTCAGCATGACCCAGTTTTGGGCTTCCCTATCGGCACGACTGCAAGGGATGACAGTGCCCCTAGGAGATGCCACGGCCATCGGCTACGGTATCCTAGTGGCGGTGGTGTTTCAGGTTATCTTTAGCCAAGTTGAATTTATGAATATCCTGTTTAAAACCGCCCCCCTCAACCTCACGCAGGGGCTGATTTGCCTGGGCGTGGCACTGCCGATGCTGGTGGTAGCGCTCATCGCCAACCGCCTCAATCCCCAGAACTGAGGCCCAGTCCTGGCCCATGTCCCTATTGGAGTAGGCGAACAAAAGGACGGGAGGTATAGCCATCGACGGATGGGTGAGTTGGACGACTGGGCCATTACAGGCGACCCGCGAGGTGGGCCAGTTGTTTGGGGGAGGTAAGGGTAAGGACGGCCCGATTGGGATCAGAGATCACCCAACCTTTTTCCGTTAACTTGGCCATAATTTTGTTGGCTTCTTCGGCGGTGATGTCTGACAAATCCGCCAGATCCTGGGGCGTCATGTTCAGGATCTCAACCCCAGCCTCTACGGGTTGGCCATAGGCTTCCTGGAGGGAAACCAGGGTGTTGGCCAATTTCACCGCAGGGGGCTGTTGGCGCAGTTGCAGGCGCAGATTGGTTTGGCGCAGTCGTTGCACCATCAGTTGCAGCAGACGGTGATGCAGTTGGGAGTCTTTAAACAGAGTTTGGATAAAGCGCTGGGCCGAGATGCTCATCAGTGTTACAGCGGTCATGGCGACCACGTCCGTAGAACGGGGGGATTCGTCTAAAATCGCCATTTCCCCAAAGAAATCCCCTTTGCCCAACACCGCCAGGGTAATAAACCGATCATCCACATGGCGACGCACCTTCACCCAGCCCGCCTCGATGAAATAGACGGCATTGCCCCAGGCGTCCTCCATCACCACGGCCCGATTGGCGGGATATTCGTGGTGGGTAGCCACGGAGAGCAGCCATTCCACGGTTTCGGGGCTGGCGGCACTAAAGAGGGGATAAAGCTCGGTGAAAGTATCGGGCTGCATAGCAGACAAGCGTAAAGGAAAGATCATGGGCTGGAATGGGGCAATCCCCATGGGCTATAGCCGAGGCATGGCCCAAGATGCTATCCCTATTGTGCCCTGACAGGTTGCTAATCCGATCCTGCGGTTATCCATTGTTGGGTGGGCAGATCCCGGTGGACAGAACCATCCTAGAGGGTCGCCAATTAGCAGGCGCTAGCATCTCCCAGGGGATCTAGGCGAGCGAAGCAACGGTGGCGGTCACCACCCGCTGAATGGCGGGCCGAAACTGGTCAACATACTGGGGCCAACCCACCACAATGGGCTGACGATGTATCACGGTGTCTGGGTCTACCTGGGGTTCGGTGAAGCCCAGGGGCTTGCCTTCTAGGTCGCAACAAACCAGCCCAGCGGCTTGGGCCAAGGCCAGAGGGCCAACGGTATCCCACAGTTTCACTCGACCATTCAGATAGATATACAGCCCCGCCTGCCCGGTAATCACCTGCAACACCTTAAGGCCGAAACTGCCGAGCCGGACAAAATTCACCCCCGGTAACTGGGCCATCAACGCTGCCCCAAACCGCCGCTCATCCTTATCGCCAATCACCAAATTCCAGCCCTGACCAGGCACAAGGGGCGGATTGACGGGGGGCAAGGACTGTGGCGAACCTTCCCCTTCCTGCCAAAACAACCCCTGCGCTGGATTTCCCCAATAGAGGCGACCATGGGCCGGGGCATAGATCCATCCCGCCTGGGGCTGACCATCCACCAGGTGACCCACCATCACCGCATAGTCGGCCCGCCCGTGGATAAAGTCATCGGTGCCGTCGATGGGGTCGATCAACCATAGCCGCCCCTGGGTCGATTGAAACTGGCGCACCGTCGCCCGATTTTCCTCGGTAATAATGCCATCCTTCGGGAAGAGCGCCCGCAACCCAGTCAGCAGCTTCTGATCCAACGCCCGATCCACCGTGGTCACATAGTCATCAACCCCTTTTTCAAACACCTGAAAGCCGATCTGAGCCTGCTGACGGGCATAGTCACCACACACCGTCATCAGGTGGCGAATGGCGTAACAATCGGAAGGGTTAAGGGTCATGATGGGTCATGATCGTGGAACGAATGGGCAGGTGAGGCATCGGGGGCCTTCAGGCCAGCCCAACTTTCAGAGCAGGAAGCAAGGCTGGCTCGATGCTCAATACCCCAATCTCCCCCCTCAGAGGGCAGACCCGATCCCTAGGGCAGGAATCAAGGTCTATCCTTGGGGTATACAACCGCTGTTATTTAGCGCTTCACCAGTTTCTTCGACACCTTCCGCAGTCGGATGGATTCGGGGGTGATTTCCACCAGTTCCTCAGGGCCAATGTATTCTAGCGCTCGCTCCAGGCTCATGTCGATGGGGCTTTGGAGCTGTACCAGTTCGTCGCCGCTAGCGGCCCGATGGTTGGTGAGCTGTTTGGTTTTGCAGATATTCAGCTCAAGATCCTGGTTGCGGTTGTGCTCGCCCACAATCATACCCTTGTACACCTTAGTGCCGGGGGTAATGAAGAACACGCCACGATCCTCAGCGTTCTTGAGGGCGTAGAAGGTGGCCACGCCTTCCTCAAAGGCGATCAACACCCCGTTGCGGCGGGCCTCGATATCGCCACAGAGGGGCCGATAGTCAAGGAAACTGTGGTTCATAATGCCTTCCCCACGGGTCAGGCGCATAAACTCTCCGCGAAAGCCAACCAGTCCCCGTGCCGGAATCACAAACTCCAGGGTGGCGCGGCCATCGCCCATCACCCGCATGTCCTGCATTTCGGCCCGCCGTTGGCCCAGGCGCTCCATACAGCCGCCCACGCCCTCTTCGGGCACGTCCAAAATCAGCAGTTCGTAGGGTTCGCAGGGTTGACCGTTCACTTCCCGGTAGATCACCTGGGGTTGGGAGACCTGGAACTCGTAGCCTTCCCGGCGCATGGTTTCGATCAAAATGCCCAGGTGCAGTTCCCCCCGACCGGAGACCGCAAAGCGATCCGGAGAGTCGGTGGGTTCCACCCGCAGGGCCACGTTGGTTTCCAGTTCCCGCATCAGGCGATCCCGCAGTTGCCGGGAAGTAACAAAGCTTCCCTCCTGCCCCGCAAAGGGGGAATCGTTGACCACGAAGGTCATTTGCAGGGTGGGTTCGTCTACCTTAATTAGCGGCAGGGCTTGGGGGTTGTTGGGACAGGTAATGGTTTCGCCAATATTGGCATCGGCAAAGCCTGCCAACGCCACGATTTGGCCAGCGGAAGCCTGCTCAATTTCAATCCGGCGCAGTCCTTCAAAACCCAGCAGTTTGGAGATTTTGGACTTCACCATGCTGCCGTCTTCCTTAATCAGCGCCGCCTGCTGTCCGGCGGTAATGGTGCCGTTATGGATTTTCCCAATCACAATGCGGCCCAGGTATTCGGAATAGTCGAGGGTCGTCACCTGGATCTGAAGGGGCTTGTCCACATCGCCCACCGGGGGCGGCACATGATCAAGGATGGAGTTGAACAGGGGCTGCATGTCGACGCTCTCGTCTTCCAGCTTCAGCTTGGCAAAACCTGCCATGCCGGAAGCAAAGAGGTAGGGAAACTCGCACTGGTCGTCGTCGGCTCCTAGCTCTAGGAACAGATCCAGCACCTTATCTACAGCTCCGTGGGGTTCGGCCTGGGGGCGGTCAATTTTGTTGATAACGACGATGGGACGCAGACCCTTTTCCAGGGCTTTTTTCAGCACAAAGCGGGTCTGGGGCATGGGGCCTTCGTTGGCGTCCACAATCAAAATACAGCCGTCAACCATCCCCAAAACGCGCTCTACCTCGCCACCAAAGTCGGCGTGGCCAGGGGTGTCTACGATATTAATTAGGGTGTCTTGGTAGCGAACGGCGGTGTTTTTAGACAGAATCGTGATGCCGCGCTCCCGTTCCAGGTCGTTGGAGTCCATAACGCAGTCTGGAACCTCTTCCCCCTCGCGGAAAATACCAGATTGCTTCAGCAGCGCATCAACCAGGGTGGTTTTACCGTGGTCAACGTGGGCAATGATCGCGACGTTGCGGATAGGAAGAGTCATAGAGGAAATGAAAGGAATAGCTTGGTCAACAACGGGCAACGAAACTCAGCCGGAGCGCCCGCTAACCAGAGGCTCAAGATAAGTTCCGAATATGCAAAAACTCTTAACAATTGTAGCGTAATGCACAGAGCCTCGTCACGATTTCCATCAACAAACGCCGATAAACAGGCTTGGTAGATCGCTAAATTCCCTTGGCCCTCACCCTAAACCCCCCTCCCAAGCTGGGAGAGGGACTTTGAAGAGGTTTTGCTTCCCTCTCCCAGGAAGGAGAGGGGCTGGGGGTGAGGGCTGAGTTAGTCCAATAAAAAAGGGGTGCCGGAGCACCCCAGTGATTCATGGTGAATGGGCCTTAGAAGCTGAGTTCGGCGGCTTGGACGCGCTCGACCTGCTTCTTCTTCAGCACCAGCATGATTTGGGTCAGCATGACGGCGGCCACAAAGGCGATCAAACCTTTAATGCGATTGGGGCTTTGCAGCACAATTTCGGTGTCCATTTGGCCGAAGCCGCCCACGTTGGGGTTGGTGGTCAGGGGCTTGCCAGCTTCCACGGTGTCGCCCTCGGAAACGAGAAGTTCGGGGCCAGCGGGAATGCTGTCTACCACGGTGTCGCCCTCAGCGGTGAGGATGGAGACGGCATAGCCACCGCCAGCCTGGGCTTCAATGGCAGCCACGCTACCGGAGGCAGAGGCGTTAACGGCGTAGTTGTTGCTGTTTTGCCCGGTGGGGTAAACCTGGCCACGGCCACGGTTGCCGCCAACGTGGATTTGGTACTTACCAAAGGACACCGCTTTGTTGGTGGCGGGGTCGGGGGAGAGAATCGGGAAGACAATTTCCTGATACTGCTCACCGGGCAGAGGCCCAACGATGAGAATGTTTTCCTGGGTGTCGCTGTAGGGCATGAAGTAGGTGCTACCCACTTCTTCGGCCAGGTCCTCAGGGATGCGATCCGCTGGGGCAAGCTTAAAGCCCTCGGGCAGCACCACCACGGCACCGACGTTGAGGCCACCCTTGCTGCCATCACCCAGCACCTGCTGAGTATTTAGGTCGTAGGGAATTTCTACCTTGAGGGGAAAAACGGTGTCGGGCAGCACCGCCTGGGGCACTTCTACCTTAGTGGGCTTGGCGGCTAGGTGGCAGTTGGCGCACACGATGCGGCCCGTGGCTTCGCGGGGGTTGGCGTAGTTTTCCTGTGCCCAGAAGGGGTAGGCGGCGGCGGGTTGGGGCTGAACCAGCACCCCGCCCAAGACGAGAAGAACGGTGGCAAAGGCAACGGCAACTGGCCGCCAACGACGCACCGATGAGATGAATGCAGTCATGGGTGTATGTGTCATAGCTATGGAGTGTGTCATGGAGACCGGCTAGGGACGGTTGACCCTAGGCCCACCAGGGACCTTCGCCAGTGCGGAAGTCGGTTTCCGTCCAGTTGGTGAGGGAAACCTTGTCGTCTTCGGTGACATCGGCATGGGCCAAGGCCAGAGACAGGGGCGCAGGGCCGCGCACCACCTTACCCGTGGCATCGTACTGGGAGCCGTGGCAGGGGCACATAAACTTGTTTTCGCTGGCGTTCCAGGGCACCACGCAGCCCAGGTGGGTGCAGATGGAGTTGATGCCGTAGCTTTCTAGGCTGCCATTGTCTTTGACCACCAGGTAGGTGGGGTCGCCCTTCAGCCCTTGTACCAGGACGCGATCACCGGGGTTGTGGGCCGCCAAGAATGAACTGGCGATCACGTCGTTACCCAGTTCGTTTTTGGCCGTGACCCCACCGCCGCCGCCGCCGCTAGAGGGCGGGACAAAATATTTGACCACCGGGTAGAGCATGCCCAGGACAGTTCCCGTAGCCGCCCCGAAGGTCAGCAGGTTCATAAATTGGCGACGCCCCAAATCGGGGACATCGGAGGTTCCAGAAACTTGAGTCATAATTTAAGACTGGTGTACCCGTTCAAATGTATTATCAGCAGCTATCCACGCTCCCTAGGCTGTGCCACCGCCGACCAAAACCGCGCCGTTACAGCGCCATCGCCTGGGCCGACAGAGCGCAAAACCACTCCCACGGAAGCCTAGAACTTAACCAATCGTATTATTGCACCATGATGTTCTCAGATTCGTGGCGTTCAACGATGGCCCGCCGAGGGGGAGAGATTGCCTTCCGCCTTGATGGAAGAAAATTGGATTATGCCATTTATCAGGGCTTAAAATGCGTATCTAGCGGGAAAATGCGGTTTTGAAAGCGTGGTTTATCTGATAAATCCTCGTTTTTAGCCCATTACACCTATTTTTGGCCCCTTAAGATCAAGGTTAATTCCGACACCGTATCGTAAAGAAATGTATCAAGCAGGACGGGCGGCAACCCTAGGAGGCGCGATGACCGGACAGGATTTACACACCCTATTGGTGGACAAGTGGGGCTACTCCTACGACCTTCAACTGCGCCGCACCCAGGGCAAAATCTTCCTCCAGGTGATGTGGCGCTACCTAGAGCAAGCCTCCTTTCCCCTCAGCGAGGAAGACTATTTGGCCCACCTCAACCAGGTGGCGCTGTACCTGAATGAGTGGGGGCAAAGCGCCTACGTGCAAACTTGGATCGCCGAAACCCGTGAAAAGCCACGTTTGGGTAAGGCGGTGAGTATTCCCTTGGCCCTAGGGGATCGGGCGTTGGAATGGTTGGCCGATGAGTTCTAGGGTTTCCCCTCCGGTGCATCGGTTGTAGGGCACGCTCTGGGAGGATGGAAGCCTAGGATTCTGACCATCTGTCAACGGGCGATAACATCCCAAACCGGGATAATCGCTGGCGGACAGGTCATTTTGGCTCCTTGATTGCAAGCTTCTGGGGTCAGGGTTTCACCGCTGGGGCTACCGCTGCCCCGCCCAGGATCACGTAGTTTCCCGATTACATTCGTCCTTGAAATGAGGATAAATGCTCAGAAGGTTTTGATTTGGGAATGTTAGGATTTCCTAGGTGAACATGCTCAGAGGGGCCTGCTGTGATTCGTTCTGCCACCCTACCGGTACAGATGCCGTCGCTTCCCGCCTTTAGCGACAACAATCGTCTAAAGCTCTTTTCCGGTTCCGCCAACGTCGAACTTGCCCGTGAAGTGGCCCGCTATCTCGGTACCGACCTAGGGCCGATGGTGCGTAAGCGGTTCGCCGACGGTGAACTCTACATTCAAATTCAAGAATCCATTCGGGGCTGCGATGTCTACTTAATCCAGCCCACCTGCCATCCGGTGAACGATCACCTGATGGAACTGCTGATTATGGTGGATGCCTGCCGTCGAGCCTCAGCCCGTCAAATTACAGCGGTGGTGCCCTACTACGGTTATGCTAGGGCCGACCGCAAAACCGCCGGACGCGAATCCATCACCGCCAAGCTGGTGGCTAACCTAGTGGCTAAGGCGGGGGCCAGTCGGGTGCTTGCCATTGACCTGCACTCGGCCCAAATTCAGGGCTATTTTGATATTCCCTGCGACCATGTCTACGGCACCCCGGTACTGATTGACTACATCGCCAGCAAAAAGCTAGAGGATTTGGTAGTGGTGTCTCCGGATGTGGGCGGTGTAGCCCGTGCCCGTGCCTTTGCCAAAAAGCTCAACGACGCGCCTCTCGCTATCATCGACAAACGCCGCCAAGCCCACAACGTGGCGGAAGTCATGAACGTGATTGGCGATGTGCATGGCAAAACGGCGGTGCTGGTAGACGACATGATCGACACCGCAGGCACCATCTGCGAAGGGGCCAGACTCTTGAAGAAGGAAGGGGCACGCCAGGTTTATGCCTGCGCCACCCACCCCGTCTTTTCGCCTCCGGCGGTGGAGCGGCTCTCCAGCGGTTTGTTTGAGGAAGTGATTGTCACCAACACCATTCCCATGACCACCGCCCGCCAGTTTGAGCAGCTCACCGTCCTCTCCATGGCCAACCTCCTCGGTGAAGCCATCTGGCGCATCCACGAGGAAAGCTCCGTCAGCAGCATGTTCCGCTAGATGGATCTCCGCTAAATTGCACAGTAGAGGCGAGATTCCCTCGCCCTCCCCAACCAGAGGTCATCCACCAGGATTTAGGGTTCGCTGACCAAAACCAGGAATCCAGCGTCAGAAGACCCGTAGCACTATGGTTGCCGCCTTCAACTACGTTTCCCCAGAAGCCTACCTCGCTGCCGAAGCCGACAGCCCCATCAAGCACGAGTATCGGGATGGGGACGTTTACGCCATGGCCGGGGGCACCGATGCCCATGTCACCCTAGCACTTAACCTGTGGGCACTGTTGCGAGGACATCTGCGCGATCGAGGCTGTCGGGCCTATGCCCTAGATATGAAAGCCCGCATTGAGGAGCGCAATCGCTTCTACTATCCTGATGTGATGGTGACGTGCGACGAGCGAGATACAGCCCTCAGCACCTACAAGCAGCATCCCTGCCTGATTGTAGAAGTCTTGTCTGAGAGTACCGAAGCCTTTGACCGGGGCAACAAGTTTGCTGATTACCGCCATTTGGAGAGCATGGAAGAGTACGTGCTGATTTCCCAAACACGGCAGCAGGTAGAGGTGTTTCGCCGCAATGCCGAGGGGCTGTGGGTGCTGTATCCCTACGGCGAAGGGGATCGAGTTGTTCTGACCAGCGTGAATTGGGACGGGGAGATTGCGGATCTCTATGAGGATGTGACTTTTCCTGAGCCTGAAATTCCTGAGGCTGTGATCTAGCCCACCCTTCGGGAAGCAAGCTACACCCCCAGCCATCTCCTAATGTCGGAGAGGATCTGGGGGTGGGGGCTGCATGGACTTTTCGATCTACTGAGGCTTGCTAGTGGGTAATCTCAAATTCGGGGTAGGCTTCCATGGCGTGTTCGCCCAGGTCGAGGCCCGTTTGTTCCTCGGTGGCGGAGACTCGGATGCCGATGGTGACTTTGATAATGAGCCAGCTTACGAGGCTAAACAGCGCGGTAAACGCGGCAACGGCCACAATGCCCAGCAGTTGGATGAAGATTTGAGTCAGTCCGCCACCCATAAACAGGCCCGTCAGGGGGCTACCGTCGGTGCCGTACCAGGGGTAGATGCCGGGGCCAACACTGAATAGTCCTACGGCTAGGGTACCCCACACGCCGCAAACAAGGTGGACGGAAATTGCCCCTACAGGGTCATCAATTTTGAGGCGGTCAACAAACGTGACTGAAAACACCACTATTACCCCTGCCAACAGGCCAATCAAGGCGGCGCTGCCAACGCTGACATAGGCGCAGGAGGCGGTGATGCCCACCAGCCCCGCCAATACGCCGTTGATAATCATCGAGAGGTCGGGTTTGTCAAGGTAGATCCAGGAGGTGACAGTGGCGGCCAGGGCACCCATGGCTCCAGCGAGGTTGGTGGTAACCACAATGTGGCTGATGGCAAAGGGATCGGCGGCCATGGTGGAACCGGGATTGAACCCAAACCAGCCCAGCCACAGAATCAAACAGCCCAGGGCGGAAAGGCTGAGGTTGTGTCCCGGCATGGCGATGGGCCGCTGTTGGTAACGTCCGATCCGAGGGCCAAGTAGGATCGCCCCAATCAACGCCGCCCAACCGCCGACGGAATGCACTACGGTGGATCCGGCAAAGTCGTAGAATCCCAGTTCCGCTAGGAAGCCGCCACCCCAAATCCAGTGACCCGTAATGGGGTAGGAAATGCCTACCAGCAGCAGGCTAAACACAAAGAAGGCGAGGAACTTAATGCGCTCAGCCACGGCACCAGAGACGATGGTGGCGGCGGTTCCGGCAAAGGCGAGTTGAAAGAAAAACTTGGCCTTCAGAGGGACCCCAGCCCAACTGAGGGAGTCGTAGACTCCTTGGTAGGCGTCTCCGGTGGCGGGGCTGTTGTCGGATCCACTGAGGAAAAAGCCGGAATAGCCAGAAATCCCATTGCCATCGCCAAACATTAGCCCAAAGCCCAGCACCCAAAAGGCCAGGGTGGATAGACCGAAGACAATCAGGTTTTTGGCCAGGAGGTTGACGGCATTTTTGCTGCGGCAGAACCCGGTTTCTAACATGCAGAACCCGGCATTCATGAAAAATACTAAAAATCCCGCCACCAATACCCATAGGGTATCCAACGCCACCTGAAGGGATTCGGGGGTGAGGGCAGTAGTGGTCACCATAACCGGGGATTCTACCTGGGCGAACACCGAGGGACTGAGGGCCAATGCGCCGCCAAACCCTAATCCCAGTGCCCAGGGGAGGGCCATTATCCATCGCTTTCGACGGCTGATAACACTCCTGATAAGAGGACGCGACACACCACTACGCTGCTGTACCATGGGATTTTTTGATCTCCAATGCCAATGCCAAATCCTTAAGGACTATAGCAACTGCGGGAAATTCTGAAGTAGCGGTATATCCCATTACCCACCTGTTTTTTTTGAGCCCCTTTCGCTATTTCCATGTCCAAGGGGCAGTCGGCCATTCAAACAAGCAAGGGAAAGGGTGAATAAGCTCCCTTGTCCTGGCTGACTGTCCACCCCAAGGGTTCCCTGGTGGCGTTGCACAATCGCCTGGGCAATGGCGAGGCCCAGCCCGGTGCCGCCTGTTTTGCGGGAACGATCACTATCTACCCGATAAAAACGTTCAAAAATATGGGCTTGCTCTTGGGCAGGAATGCCAATCCCGGTATCCTTCACCGTAAGGGTGGCTGTGTGGTCGTGGGTAGCAAGCCTCACCACTACTGAGCCTCCGGGCGGCGTGTAGTGAATGGCGTTGACCATCACATTCGACACCAAACGGTACAGTTGCGACTCATCTCCCATGACGTAGATGGGTTCGTCGGGAATCTGGCAACCGAGGTGAATATCCGTCGCACTCGCCAACTCAGCCAGTTCCTCGGTGAGGTCGGCAACGATGTCGTTTAAGCAACAGGGCTGGAGGGTTGGGAGGGTCGTGTTCTGTTCTAGCACCGAGAGCAAGAGCAGATCGGCGATCAGTTGACTGAGACGGCGTCCCTGCCGCTCTACAGTGTGCAGCATGGGAGAAATCTCCTGCGGCTGATCGGGGGGCAACCGTAGAATGGCCTCCACGGTAGCCAACAGACTGGCCAGGGGCGACCGCAGTTCGTGGGCCACATCGGCGGTAAACTGCTGCTGTTGCTGGTAGGCCTGGTACAAAGGCCGCATCGCCAACCCCGCCAGCCCCCAGCTAGACAGGGCAACGACGCCCAAGGCTACGGGCAACCCCACCGCCAAAATCCACCGCAGCCGCTGCACTTCGGTATCAAACGGGGCGAGGGTGCGGCCAATTTGCAGATAGCCCCAGGAACCATGGCTGTGAACTTCGCTGGAGTTTGGGTGGCTGTGGGCGGCGTGCAAAATGGTAGTGAACTGCCGATAACGGGGGCCAGCGTCGGCCTGGAGGGTTTGCCAAGGGGCGGGATTGAGATCTAGGGGCAGCGGTAGGGGATGGTTGGGCGAATAGGCCAACAGGGTGCCGTGGTGGTCGTACAGACGAATGTAGTAGCTGCGGCGGTCGCTAATGCCGATGGTGTGGCGCTGAATTAGGGTTGTTGTTGAGCTACAAACCTGTCCAGCGATGCACAGATCTGGGAAAATTTGCTGCAACAACTCCGTAGGATTTTCCGCAGGCAGCAGCAGCGGTTCTAGGCTGTCGTGAAGGGTGCCCGCAATCGATTCAATTTCCCGCTCTAGAGCCACCCAATTGGCTTGCAGCAACACCCGATAAATGCCAAACCCCGACAGCCCCAAAATCACCGCCATCACCCCGGCATACCACAGGGCCAAACGGGCACGACTCCGACGAAACAATGATTGGCTATCCATAGAGTTACGTTGACGAATTAAACCGATATCCCTGGCCTGGAATGGTTTCAATCGGGCAATCGCAGCCGTAGTTAGCCAGTTTGCGCCGTAAGAGACGAATGTGAGCCGCCACCACATTGCTAACGGGTTCGTCATCCATATCCCACAGTTGGGTACGCAGTTTGCTACCAGGGATAATTCGGTCGCCGTTCTGCATTAGGTAGGCCAACACCTGAAACTCCTTCAGCGTTAGGGGAATGGACTGACTCGGTTGCCCATCCTGCATCACCCAAAGCGTAGAATTGGCGTCATCCAAAGTAAAGCGCCCCACCGCCAAAGTTTGAGGCTGAAGCTGAGGTGACCGCCGCTGCAATGCCCGTAGCCGCGCCAACAATTCCGCCATCACAAAGGGTTTCACCAAATAATCATCTGCCCCCGCATCCAGCCCCGCCACCCGGTTTTCCGGCTGCCCCAAGGCCGTCAGCATCAACACAGGCAAGGGGTTCTGCTGCGCCCGCAACCGCTGACACAATTCCAACCCCGATAGCTTCGGCAACAGCCAGTCAAAAATCGCCACCGTATAGTCAGCCCATTGCTGCTCTAGGCAATACCAGGCTTGATCGCCATCCGTCACCCAATCCACCACATACTTCTCGCCAATGAGGACTTGCTTGATCGCCTGCCCCAGGTCTTCCTCGTCTTCCACCAGCAACACTCGCATTGCGCCCAACCCTCACCACGAGGTTGATTCTACAGAAAGAGCCGCCATTTCACCTGAATTTCATCGACTCCGTAGCGCCTAGAAGCAGCCTACTTCAGCAGGTCAATCAAATCTTCTTTTGAAAGGTCAGCATCTCGCAAGATTTTTAGCAGCAAACCTTTGCCGATATCCTTGCCAGCATGAACGGGAATCGTCACGACTCTGCCGTCCTCATGTTTCATCCGCACATGGCTTCCCTTTTGGCGGATAACCAAAAAGTCTATTTTTTCTAGGGCAGCAATGAGTCCTTGTGCCGTTACACTAGGAAGCTTTGGCATTAGACAATCAGCCTTTGGACGCCGACAAACTCAGTTGTAGTCTCTACTTCTTCTAGTTCTTCTAAGCACATTTCAATGACTTCTCGGATGTTAATCATTAGTTCGTCAATGGTTTCGCCCTGGCTGTAGCAAGCCTTGAGTTGAGGGACTTCCCCAACATAGAGACCATCCTCATCACGTTCAATCACTACATAGAATTCTTTAGGTATCATGTCTTACCCTTCACGAAATGTCTGATCCATACATTTATCAGTAATCGCACTGTCTCAGTCTCGTTGAGCTTGAGAGCGGTTCAGCAAGCGCTGTTTTAAATCGCTGAGATTATTAGCTTGAGTAAGCTGTTGTCTGCGTTGCTGAGCGGCTTTTTGTCGCTGTTCCAGGTAGGCATCTATCTGTTGGGGATGGGATAAATAGTAGGCAATGGCCCCATAGATATCGGCTAGGTTTAGCACCGGATACTGAACAGCAATTTCTTCGGGGGTGAAACCATTGTGATAGGAGGCTAGGAGGCTATCCAACGTCACCCGACTTTGGCCGATGCGAATTCCCCCAACCTCGTCCCAGCGGAAAGGGGGAGCCGTAGTTTGGAACTGAAGTTGTGGACTCATGGCAGGGGGTTGCCCTTTGGCTTGGCTTACGTTCATTGTACGGCGAGGGCTTGAATCAGTCTGTCTTTTTCCCTCCTGGCAATTGCTCCGGCTTTCACGGCACCATTTCACTCGGTTTTCATCTCTCCCATGGCATCCTGTCAGAGCTTTTGTGCAAGTTGCCGTGAGGAGGTCCAATGAAACCCGCTTTATTACTCAGTTCTGCCCTGTTGACTTTGGGAGTGATGCTCCACGCGCCCCATACCGTCGCCCACGTTGGCCACGGCGATGAATTTCAGGCCGAGGGCGGCGTCAACCGAGTGCAGGTCAACGCCGAAACCGACTCTCTGATGGGCATTCAGGTCAACCCCATTGAGGCGGCGGCAGACGGTAGCGGGGCGGTGCTGATTCCCATTACGGCCCTGGTGGATGACAACGGGCGGCAGTTGGTGTTTGTGCAGTACGAGAATTTCTACGAACCCGTGGATGTGACCATTGGCAGCACCCAGGGCGATTTGATTGCCGTCACCGAAGGGCTATCGGTGGGCGAACAGTTGGTGACGCAGGGCAGCCTCACCCTCTATGCAGAGTCGCGCAAAACCCAGGCCGCTGAGGCTGAACCCGCTGCCGAAACGGCCCCCGTGGCAACCGAGGCTCCGGCGACCAGCGAAGCCCCGATGGAAACCAGCGAAACCGCTACTCCGACCAGTGAAGTTGCCCAAGCAGCAGAGACCTCTGGGGGATTTCCGGTGGGGCTATTGGTCGGTTTAGGGGCGGTGGCCGCTGTGGGCACTGGGACGATGGCCGTTTTGAGCAGCCGCAAGAAAAAAAGCCGATTCTCCGAGGGCACTTATTCCGATAAGTAGGGGACATTCGAGCCGTCGGGAAATGTCCTTGGGCCTAGGTTCCTAGCCCTCACCCCCAGCCCCTCTCCCAGGGAGGAGAGGGGAGCCAGAAACTATCTTCAAAGTCCCTCTCCTCAAGGGAGAGGGATTTAGGGTGAGGGCGGCTTGGCATCCAAGCAGTGCGCCCATCCCTACCTCTTTTCAATCGTCAAAATTTCTTTGTAGACCCGACCAAAATGTTGAATTCCCTGCTCAATCAGACGCTCAAAAATTCCATTGCCCAGCGGTGGTTTATTGTGGCGGTGGCCATTGTCGTAACGATCTGGGGCGTGTTCACCGTGTCCCAGATGCCGATGGATGTATTCCCCGAATTTGCGCCGCCCCAGGTGGACATCCACACCGAAGCCCCTGGCCTTGCCCCGGAGGAGGTGGAGACCCAAATCACCGTGCCCATCGAAAGCGTGGTGAATGGTCTGCCGGGAGTGACCACCGTGCGATCTTCCTCCAAGGTGGGGCTGTCGATGGTGAGTGTGGTGTTTGACCAAGAGGCCGACATTGCCCAGGCGCGGCAGTCCGTCACCGAGCGGCTGCAACAGGTGAGTGGCCAGTTGCCAGCGGGTGCCCACCAGCCGGAACTTTCGCCCCTAGCCTCGCCCTTGGGCACGATTTTGATGTACGCCTTCACCCTCGATAGCCAGAGCGGTCAGGGCCAAACCTCGATGATGGATCTGCGTCGTTTGGTGGAGACTACCCTCAGCCAGCAGATTTTGTCGGTGCCGGGGGTGACGCAGGTGACGGTCTACGGCGGCGAGGAGCGGCAGGAGCAGGTGTTGGTTGACCCCGACCAACTGCGGCAGCGCAATGTGGCCCTGAACGAAGTCACCGCTGCGGCCCGTGGGGCGAATGCCAACGCACCGGGGGGCTTTTTGATTGGCGGCGGTCAGGAGTTGCTGATTCGTGGGTTGGGGCAAATCCAGACCATCGAGGATCTTCAGCAGTCGGTGGTGAAGGTCGAGAATGGTGAGCCGATTTTGCTGCAAGAGGTGGCCGAGGTGCAGACCGGAGCGGCCCTGAAGCGAGGCGATGCCAGCTTTAACGGCCAGCCTGCCGTGGTGCTAATGATCACCAAGCAGCCCGATGTGGATACCCCCACCGTCACCCGTGCCGTGGAGGCGGTGATCGCCGATTTGCGGCCCACCTTTCCCGCCGATGTGCAGATGGTTCGCACCTTCCGGCAGGCGAACTTTATCGATTCGGCCATTGGTAACGTCAGCGGTTCGCTCATTCAGGGCATTGTTATCGTCTCCATCATCATGCTGCTGTTTTTGATGAACTGGCGCACCGCCATCATCACCCTCAGCGCCATTCCCCTGTCGCTGCTGATTGGTCTGATGTTCATGAACGCCTTTGGCCTCGGCATCAACACCATGACCCTCGGTGGTTTGGTGGTGGCCATTGGCTCGGTGGTGGACGACTCGATTGTGGACATGGAAAACTGCTATCGGGGGCTACGCGCCAACCAGGCCCAGGGCAACCCAAAGCACCCCTTCCAGGTGGTCTACGACACCTCGGTGGAGGTGCGGCTGGCGGTGATTTTCTCCACGGTGATCATCGTCGTGGTGTTTGCCCCCATCTTTAGCCTCACCGGGGTGGAAGGGCGGATCTTTGCGCCCATGGGTTTGGCCTATCTGCTGTCTATCATGGCTTCCACCCTGGTGGCGATGACCCTCTCCCCGGCCCTGTGCGCGATTCTGCTGGCGAATCAGACCTTGCCCCAGGAAGGTACGTTCGTATCCCGGATGGCAGAACGGCTTTACCGTCCCCTGCTGAACCTAGCCCTTCGGGCACCCCAGGTCATCTTGGCCTTGGCGCTGGCGTTGCTGGTGGGGGCGATGGCGGTGGTGCCCTCCTTGGGACGGGTGTTTTTGCCGGAATTCCAGGAAACCTCCCTGGTCAATTCCATGGTGCTGTTTCCGGGCGTTTCGCTGGATATCACCCAAGGGGCAGGGATCGCGTTGGCCAACTCGCTCCAGGACAATCCCCTCTATAAGTGGGTACAGGTGCGGGCGGGCCGTACCCCTGGCGATGCTGATGGGGCCGGGGTGAACATGGCCCATGTGGATATCGAACTCAGCGACCTAGCCCTCGAAGACCGGGAGGCCAGCATTCAGGAATTACGGCAAGCCTTCTTGGCCCTGCCGGGAGTAGCCCCCAACGTGGGTGGGTTCATCTCCCACCGCATGGATGAGGTGCTGTCGGGGGTGCGCAGCGCCATCGCCATCAAAATCTTTGGCCCCGATTTGGCAGAACTGCGCCGCCTGGGCGAACAGGTGCGCGACACCATCGAACCGATTGCAGGCGTGGTAGACCTTCAGTTAGAGCCGCAACTGCCCATTCGCCAGGTGCAGATTCAGTACGACCGCACCGCCGCCGCCCGCTACGGCCTGAGCATGGCGGCGATTTCTGAGGTGGTAGAAACGGCGCTGAACGGGCGGATTGTCTCCCAAGTGCCGGAAAATCAGCAGCTCGTTAACGTGGTGGTGTCTTTGCCAGAAGCAGCTCGTAATAATCTAGACGCCATTCGCGCCATCCCCATTGCCACCCCCACGGGCGACATGATTTCCCTGGGCGATGTGGCCACGGTCGATTACGGCATGGGGGCCAACGTGGTGAACCGGGAAGACGTATCGCGGCTGATTGTGGTTTCCGCCAACGTGGCCGAGCGCGATTTGGGCAGCGTGGTGGGAGATATTCAGACCCAGATTCGGCAAAACGTGACTCTACCCAGCGGCTACTTCATTCAGTACGGGGGCCAGTTCGAGTCGGAACAACGGGCCAGCCGTAGCCTTTTGGTCTACAGCCTGTTGGCGGCGATTGTGATTACGGTGCTGATGTTCTTCTCCGTGAAATCCCTCCCGGCTACCGTCGCCATTATGATCAACCTGCCCTTGGCCCTGGTGGGGGGCATTGCCTCGATTTTGCTCACCGGGGGCGTGATGTCCATCGCCTCGCTGATTGGCTTCATTACCCTATTCGGCGTGGCGGTACGGAATGGTCTATTACTCGTGGACAACTACAACCACCGCTTTGCCCAGGGAATGCCCCTCAAAACCGTGATCATCGGCGGCTCCCTCGACCGGGTCAACGCCATTCTGATGACCGCCCTCACCTCAGCCCTGGGGATGCTGCCCCTAGCCCTGGCCAGCGGTGCCGGGAATGAAATCCTCCAACCCTTGGCCATCGTCGTGCTGGGTGGCCTGTTCACCTCCACCGCGTTGACCCTGCTGGTGATTCCCGCCCTCTACGCCAAATTTGGCAAATGGCTGATGCCTAAATGGATATCAGGCAAAGCACCCTAAAAAGCTCCGAAATAGGCGGATTTTATCCCCTGAAACGGCTTAATCATCATGCCTTCAGGAAAGGTGGCCCCTTATTTACCCCCAAGATTTCCCGTAGTCCCCCGCATCGCGCATCCGTGCAAACTTGGGGAACCCTTGTATTCTGGTAATAGCGGATTGATGGCAGGTAGCCCCCATGAGTGAATGGCTTGACCACAGCGTAATTGTGGATGTGAATGTTCCGGTAGAGACTTCCTGGGATCTCTGGTGCGATCTCGAACAAATGCCGAAGTGGATGAAATGGATTGATTCTGTCCGCATTCCGCCCGAAGACCCGGAACTGTCGGAATGGAAACTGGCCTCGCGAGGGCTGGAGTTCACCTGGCGTTCCAAAATTACCAACCTCGTCACCCACCAAATTATTCAGTGGGAAGCCATTGACGGTCTGCCCAACAAGGGCGCAATTCGGTTCTACGACCGCAAGGAAGGTCAATCCAGCGTCAAGCTCACGGTGTCCTACGCCATTCCTTCGATTATTAAATGGATGGACGGGCTGTTTTTGGGGCGATTGGTGGAAGCCACCCTTCAGTCTGACCTCAACCGCTTCCGCGACTATGCCCAAACCCACTACCAGCCCCCCGCCGCCTAGGAACGGGTGGAGGGGATGGATGGACTCCAGAAAAGCCTCGACAATCTAGCCCTTGAAACCCTCTTTTTGCAGGATTTGGGCTGGGAGGCTGTCTCTGATGCTTGGCCCGATGCGTCCTCGACGGTAGCGCTGACGTTGGCGCGGCGGGGGACAGCAACGGTCATCTTGGGGATGGCGGATCTTTTGGGGGATGGGGCCGAAAGCCGACGGGGGCTAGCCTCTCGACTGCAACGCCTCACCTCAACAGTGGCGGATCCCCTGGTGGTTGTCAGGGCTACCGATGGTCAGCGTAGCCTGTGGGCTTGGCGCACCCATCCCCAGAGCGACTCACCCTGGCGGTTTCGGGTGGTAATCCGAGGTCAGGGGGATCGGGCTTGGGCCAATCGACTGCGGCGGCTGCACTGGGCGCATCAGGATCGCTTCCCTTACCTAGGATCGGCACTGAATAGCGATGATCTGCCCATCACCGCCGACCGTTACCAGGGGTTTCAGCGAGCTTGGCACAGCCTTACCCAAGCCTTGGCCGACTGGGGTACGGTGGCCGAACGGCAGCGGTTTGCCCTCCTTCTCATGCTGCGGTTGATGGCGGTGGCGTCGCTTCAGCAGCTTGGCTATCTGGGCGGCGATGAATGGTATCTGCACAACCAGTTTGGCCAAAGCCAGCAGCGGGGGGCGGATCGCTTTTTTGTCGATATTCTGCAACCTCTTGCCACCCATGGCTTGGCGCTGCCCAGCGAAGAATGGCCCCCATCGTTGCCTGATCGCCTTGGCCCGCTCCCCTTTTTGCCGCGCCATCCCTTTGGTGCCACGGAACTCGACCAGCGCTGGGGTCAACGGTTCCTAGCCGACGCTGCCTTTGAGCCCGCCCTGGAGTGGTTAGGCGATCTGTTGATGGCCCCCGCCACGGCCCTAGGGGATTGGCTACCGGAAATCCTGGAGATGGCTGTCAACGCCCACGGGGGAGACGCCCTGGCCACCCCAGTTCCCTTGCTGAGGGGGGTGGGAGATCGCACCATCAACGCCCTAGCCCTGGACTTGGCGACCCAAGGGACTGGGCAGCGCTATGGTTCCCTGGCGGATCTGCTGCTGACGGTGCCCGCCGCCGCCGCTAGTACCCTGTTGGAACGATGGGGCCACATCAGTTTACTCGACCCCGCCTGTGGCTCTGGGCGCTATCTGCGGGTGGCCTTGCAGGACTGGCTGTATGTGGCCCAGGGTTTAGCCGCCATTGCCAGCCTCGATGCCAAGGTGGCCCTGCCCGACTGGGTGCCCTCCCCAGAGCCACGCAAGCCAGATCGCCGCGCCCTCAGCCTCTATCGCCGCCTTGCCAGCCACGGCTTGTACGGTGTGGATCACTGGCCTGAGGCCGTAGACATGGCTCGTCTGCAAATGTTGTTGGTGGGCATCCAACACACCCACAGCGCCCAGGAGTTGGCCAGCTTGCCCGACCTCAGCCTTACCTTGGGCGTGGGCAATGCACTGATGGGGCTGGTGTCGGTAGATGCGGAACGGTTTGACCAGTCAGTCATTAAAAGCCGTCGGGGGGCAGCGGGGGAGGGATCTGATGCCGCCGATCTTCCCTTACAGGGCAACCTGTTGCAGCCCTTGATGGCCAACACCTATCAGGCGATTTTGGCCGAACGGCAGGTGCGGGTAGAGCATTACCGCAGCCAGATGGAACTACTGGGGGAAAGCGGTAGCGTGCCCATCTATGCCCAGGCTGACTTTTTGCGCGACCGCCTGGAAGACCTCAACCAAACCACCCAGGACAAACTCACGGAATTATTCTGGCAGGAAGCCTGTCAACAACTGGGAATTCGCGTCCTTCAGTACGATGCCGACGGCCATCGCCACACCCGTCCCCTCACCTTGGCCGACGTGACGGCCACAAACCCGTTCCATTGGGGCTTTTCCTTTGATCGGCTGATTCAAGAACGGGGCGGCTTTGACTTGATTGTGAGCCACTTTCCGGGCGGGGTGGTGCAGCCCACCGAGGCCGACTTTTTAGAGGCCCAAGCCGACCTATTTGAAGCCAAGGGCGTGACGCCATCCACCTTTTTGAACAACCACAAACAGGTGCTTACCATCGATCCCGACCTCACCCAAGCCTGGGCCAACTATCGCGGCCAGTTTGCCCTGCCCAGTCAGTATTTTCGACGATCTGGCCACTATCCCCACAGCACCCAACCCGCACCGGGCCAAACCCAAGCCCGCCTGTACTGGTCGCGCCTGTTTTTAGAACGCAGCCTGCAACTTCTGCGTCCCGGTGGACGGTGTGCGGTGGTGATGGATCCCTTTTGGGCCATGGGCAACAGTGCCCCCCTGCGCCACTGGCTAGAGGCCGAAACCAACCTGGGCGGCGTGGTGGATGTCTCGAACCACAATCACCTTTGGCCAGAATTACCCCCTCGCACCACCATCAGCCTGCTGTGGTTGAAAAAGCAGGGCCGCACCCAAGGCTCCCCCTACAGTGCCTACACCCGCACCAAAGCCCCCACCGCCGAGGGCTTAGCCGCCTTGCTCCAACGCCTGATCCACCTGGCGGAATAGGGTTTCCAAGTCGCCAGAATTATCCAGCACCCTATCGGCTAGGGCAATTTTTTCGGCTAGGGGCATCTGGCTGGCAATTCGGGACTCGGCCTGTGCCACGGTCAAACCATTGCGCTCCATCAACCGCTGGCGCTGCTGGTCATGGATGCAGGCCACGACCCAAATTTCTGTGACTTGATCCGTTAAACCTGCCTCAAACAACAGGGGGATAGCCTGAGCCACAATGGGCGCATCGGCCAAATCCGCCATAGCTGACTGAAAACATTGGCGCACCACAGGATGAATCTGCTGCTCTAGCCACGCTTTTTCCTGGGCATCGTTAAACACCACCTCCCCCAACCTGCCGCGATTCAGAGAGCCATCCGTCTCAAGCATCGCCGCACCGTAGCGAGCCACAATCGCCCCCAACACCGGGGAACCCACCTCCACCGCCTGTCGTGCATAGACATCGGCATCCAGCACCGGGATCTGGTGGGCTTCCTGGAGATACCGAGACACGGTGGATTTGCCCGTGGCGATGCCCCCGGTTAGGCCGATAATCCGCTGGTGGGTCATGGGTTGGTTGATGCTGCGCTGGCCCATGCCACAATCGCCTCCGTTAGGGCATCCAAAGTGTATTCGGCGGGTTCAAGGTCTACTCGGCCCAGTCGATCCCGGCAGGTATCCGAGGTTTTGGGGCCAATGGAGGCCACCGCCATGCCTTCTAAATATTGCCGCCAATCGGGGCCAAGCCCCTGCTCCAAAAGCTGGGCTGTATGCACCACCGTTTTGGAACTGGCGAAGGTAATCACATCAATCTGATGCTGACGAATCGCTTGGATTGCCGCTGCATCCGGCACTAGAGGACAGCCTGATTCGTAGGCCGCTACCTCCACCACCTCGGCCCCAGCGGCGGAAAATTCCTTCACCAGGATCTCGCGCCCGCCGCTCTCCACCCGTGGAAAGAGAATCCGCTGTCCGGCCACGTTCGCAGGGAAATCGCTGACCAAGGAATCCGCCACAAAATCCGGCGGCACAAAGTCGGGCAACAGTCCCCGCTGTTTGAGGACGGCGGCGGTTTTGGTGCCCACCACGGCAATTTTCAGGGCCTTCAGCGCCCGCAGATCTCGCCCCAGTTCCAGCAGTCGATCTAGGAAAAAATTCACCGCATTGGCCGAGGTGAGAATCAGCCAGTTAAAGGTATCTATCTGCTCAATGGACTGATCCACGGCGTCCCAACTCGCCGGAGGCCGAATTTCTAGGGCAGGAAGCTCGATTACCTGGGCACCTTGGGCCGTAAGAAGGTCGGCAAACTGGCTGTTTTGGCCAGCGGCACGGGTGATGAGGATGGTCTTTTGGTGAAGGGAAGATTGAGCGAGGGAGAGAGGGGGGGACGGGGGGATGGGGGAAGTCAGGTAGGGGCGGAGTTTGACCACTTCGCCGAAGACCATCACGCAGGGGGAAAGGGTTTGGCCTCTCACCACCTGGCGAATGCTGAGCAGAGTGCCCTCCCAGACCTGCTGTTGCTCATGGCCGCCCCAGCGAATGATGGCCACGGGCATATCGCCTCGGCAGCCGTTGTTTTGCAGGCGGTGAACAATTTCGTCGAGGTGCTGACTGCCCATCAACACCACCAGGGTATGGAGGGCGGCGAGGGCAGGCCAATCGAGCAGGTCGGGATCGTGGGCGGTGACAACCCCAAAACCGTGGCTCCACACCGGATCGGTCAAGGGAATCCCCGCCAACAGCGGAGCCGCCAAGGCCGAGGAAATACCGGGCACCACCTCAAAGGGACAGCTTGCCTCCCGCAGCGCCTGAATTTCCGAGGTTGTTCGCCCAAAGATAAACGGATCGCCGCTCTTCAGCCGCACCACTTGATGACCCGCCTGACAGAGCCGCACCAAAAGCGCGTCAATGTCGGCCTGGGGGGTGCTGGGTTGGCCGCCCCGCTTACCCACCTCAAGCACCTGGCAATGGGGAGGCAACAGCGTCAGCAGATCGGCATCCACCAAGGCGTCATGCACCAGGCAATCGGCCCGCTGCAACAGGTCGTGCCCCCGCAGGGTGAGGTAATCCATGCGGCCTGGGCCAGCGCCCACAATGTAAACGGTTCCCGGCTGGGTCATCGGTCAAACATTCGTCGTAGGATGGGCTAGGGTAGCCCCCTTCATCCTACCGAGGAACGTTACGTCTACTCGGCAGTTTTGCCGACCGTCCCCCGTCCCCATTACGAGCTGCAACCATGCTGACCTTCTACCACACGCCGCTGTCTGTCAATTCTCGCCGGGTTTGGGTGGCCCTGCTCGAAAAGGGTTTGACCTTTGAGGCGGTGGAGATGAACCTCGGCGGTGACCAATTCAAGCCGGAATTCCTGGCTCTGAACCCCTTTCACCACATCCCGGTGCTGGTGGATGACGGTTTTTCGGTGATTGAATCCTTCGCCATTTTGGACTACCTCGAAGCCAAGTATCCCACCCCGGCCCTGCTGCCCAGCGACCCCATCGCCCTGGCCAACACCCGCATGGTGGAAATGGTGACCCTGAACGAACTCAACCCCGCCATGACGCCCCTGTTTAAGGAAATGATGGGCTTTGGGACGGAATCCCCCGAAGCGGTGGAGCAGGCCAAGCAAAAAATCGACGGCGTCCTCAAGTTCTACGCCGACAAACTGGGCGAGGGCGACTTCTTCGGTGGCGACCAGCTCACCCTGGCCGATATTGTGGCGGGTACCTTCTCCCCCTGGTTCGAGAAAATGGGTCTGCCCATGGCCAACTACCCCACCCTGCAAGCCTGGACGGCCCGCCTCGTCGCCCGCCCCGCATGGCAAGCCACCCAACCCACCGAGGAAATGATCGCCGCCTTCCGGGATCGCATGAAAGCCCGCATGGCCAAGGGTTAGAGGAATCCCACCCTGCGGGAAGCAAGCTACACCCCCAGCCCCTCTCCCAGGGAGGCTACTGCTCATACACACGTCTCTATTCTCTGCTTAGTTCCTAGGGGTGATCCCCCCTAGCCCCCCTTATGAAGGGGGGAACTGGATTCAAAGTCCCCCTTTTTAAGGGGGATTTAGGGGGATCGACCAGGTATGACGATAGTAAAGAGATTGAGGGTAAGAGTATAGGGCTGCTTGGGGCCGAGTACGGTCTCCCTGGGTTGGCAAAGGCACAGTCACACGGGACAATGGGATCATTGTATTTTTTGACATTCGGCTGTGAATAACGCACCTGTACGCACGGTTTCTGACGCCAAGCGGGAGTTCTACGCTCACCACACCCGCCCCATCAACTCCATTTACCGTCGTGTGGTGGACGAGCTTTTGGTGGAAATGCTCCTGCTCTCGGTCAACGCCGATTTCGCCTACGATCCCCTCTACGCCCTGGGTATCGTTACCACCTTTGATCGCTTCATGGAAGGCTACGAACCCGAAAGCGATAAGGCGTCTATTTTTAATGCCCTCTGTCGTTCGGTACAAAGCTCCCCCGAACAGTACCGGGGCGATGCCGAAGCCATGAAAGCCGCCGTAGCGGGGCAATCCCTCGACGACCTCAAAGCCCAGTTTGACAACCTGGCGGAAGCGGCCCACAGCGGCGGACTGCGCGGCACCCTCGGCACCGTGGCCACCAAGGAAAAATTCAAGTACAGCCGTCCCTTTGGCATTGGCCTCTACACCCTAATCGAAGCCGTCGCTGGGGAAGACCTGCTCAAAAACAAGGAATCCTTTGAGGCCCTACTGAGGGATCTTACGGGCAAGCTCAACTTCTCGGCGGATAAGCTCTCCAAGGATTTGGAACTCTACCGCAGCAACATCGAGAAGTTCGCCCAGGCCCAGGAAGTGATGAAGGACATGCTGGCCGCCGAACGCAAAAAGCGCGAAGACCGCCAGAAAGCCGCCGAAGCCGAAGCCGCCGAGGTGGTGGAAGCTGTTCCTACCCCCGCCGAGGGTGGCGAGAACGCAGGTTAGTGCGCCCTTCACGGGTAACCCCAGCCGATTTCCCCGCAAGGAGATCGGCTGAGGTGGAGGTTGACTCTTGATGGATGCCTTCGCTTATTCGGTGTCGTCGTGGGCGTAGCGGTGGTAGAGGAAGTCGAGAGCTTCGTTGCGGAGTTCGTAGAAGCGGGGGTCTTCCATGATGCGGCTGCGGTCGCGGGGGCGGGCGAAGGGCACGGTCATAATTTCGCCAATTTGGGCGGCGGGGCCGTTGGTCATCATCACCACCCGGTCGGCCAAAAACAGGGCTTCATCGATGTCGTGGGTGATCATCAACACAGTGATTTTGTGGTCTTGCCAAATTTTGAGTAGCTCTTCCTGAAGTTCCTCGCGGGTGATGGGGTCGAGGGCACCGAAGGGTTCGTCCAAAATCAGCACCTTGGGCCGCAGGGCCAGGGCACGGGCAATGCAGACCCGCTGCTTCATGCCGCCGGAGAGGGCACCGGGTTTTTTGTGGGCGGCTTCCTCTAGGCCAACCAGGGCCAGATGCTCCATGACGATGCGCTTCTTCACCTTTTCTGGCTTGTTGGGGAAGACGGAATCCACGCCCAGATAAATGTTTTCGTAGGCCGTCAGCCAGGGCAGCAGGGAATAGTTTTGGAATACCACCATGCGGTCGGGGCCGGGTTCTTGGATCGGCTGGGTTTCTAGGCGTACCTGGCCTTCGGTGGGTTGCCGAAAACCCGCCACCATATCCAGCAGGGTAGATTTGCCGCAGCCGGAGTGGCCGATGACGCAGACAAATTCCCCCTCCTGCACCGTTAGGTTGATGCCATCGAGCACCACGTATTCTCCGGTCGGGGTGGGGTAGACCTTCGAGAGGTTGTCAATGACGAGAAACGGTTCCTGGGTGAGGGAATCGGTGGGGGATTGGGTGAGGGAGTTTAGCACTTGCATGGTCAAGAATTGGGGATTAGGGGTTGGGTTGGGGCGCACCGCCGTGCGCCCGTACGGGGGATTTAGATGCCCAAATTATCGGCGGCTTTCCATTGGCATTTCCTCGATGCGGAGGTCGCGTTTGATGGGGAATTGCTTGAGGTAGTCGAGGGGATGGTCGGGGTCGAAGGAGATGCCGTCGAAGAGGGTGATGGCGTGGCGGTCGCGGCCAATATCGAGCAGACCCAGTTCGCGGGCGGCTTGGCCAAAGATGTCGGAGCGCTTCACCCGTTCAGCAATTTCTAGCCAGTTGCGGGGGAAGGGGGTGATGCCCCAGCGGGCCATTTGAGTCATCATCCACACCGCCTCGGTAACATCGGGGAAGTTGGTTTTGCCCGTAAAGAACTGGATGTAGTTGAGGACTTGCTGCGGTTCGCTGCCGTCGCCCCGGTCGTAGGGGTCAACAAAGCCTTGGCGAATCAGGGTTTCATCGGCACCGACGTATTCTGGACGGGCCAGCATTTCGGCGATTTCTTCCCGGTTGCGGCGGTCGTCGCAGTATTCGCAGGCTTCTAGCAGCGCCTTCACTAGGGCAACGTGGGTTTTGGGATATTGGTTAGCCCAGGCTTCCGTGACGCCCAGCACCTTTTCAATATGTCCTGGCCAGATGTCGTTGTCGACGGCCATCACCACGCCTTGGCCCTCAGCCACGGCACGGGCATTCCAGGGTTCGCCCACACAATAGCCGTCGATGGTACCCGACTTCAGGTTCGAGGCCATCTGGGCCGGAGGAATCACCGTCACGCTCACGTCGCGGTCGGGGTCGATGCCGCCAGCCGCCAGCCAGTAGCGCAGCAGCAGGTTGTGCATGGAGGTAGGATGCACCGCCGCCAGGGTGTGGACTTGGTCGGGCCGACGGTCGAGGGCCGCTTTGAAATCGGCCAGGGAACGCACGCCCTGGTCGTAAAGCCGCTTGCTGAAGGTAATGGCATTGCCGTTGCGGCTGAGGGTGAGGGCACTCACCATCGGAGTGGGGCGCTGGTTGCCGTAGCCCAGGGTAATGCCCAGGGGCATCCCGGCCACCATCATCGAGGCATCTAGCCGACCGCTGGTGACGCCATCGGCAATGGCATTCCAGCTTGGCTCCCGGTTGAGGGTCACTTGGCTGAGGCCGTTGGCTTCAAACAGGCCCTTTTCCTTGGCCACAATCAGCGGCGCACAGTCCACCAGGGGGATAAAGCCCAGTTCTAGATTCACCTTCTCTAGGCCGTTGGCTGGAACCGCCACCACGGGCTTGCTCCGTTGCAGCTTGGCCCGCTTTTGTTGGTTCAGGAAGTAAACAATCTCGTTGCGCAGGCTGTAGTAGTTGGGGTGCTTCACTACTTCCATGCGCTCGCGGGGGCGGGGGAAGGGCACATCCACAATCTGGCCGACGTGGGCTTCGGGGCCGTTGGTCATCAGTACAATGCGGTCGCTCAGCAGCAGCGCCTCGTCCACATCGTGGGTTACCATCACACAGGTCACCTCGTGCTCTTGGCAAATCTGCATGAGCTGTTCCTGCAAGCCGCCTCTTGTCAGGGCATCCAGCGCCCCAAAGGGTTCATCCAGCAGCAGCAGCTTAGGCCGAATCGCCAGGGCACGGGCAATGGCCACCCGCTGCTTCATCCCGCCGGAAATTTGCCCCGGTCGCTTCTCTGCCGCCTTTTGCAAACCCACCATCTCAATGTGGTGATCCACCATCCGCTTGCGCACCGCCTTGGGATGGTGCCCCATCACCTGATCCACCGCTAGCTCGATGTTTTGGCGCACCGTTAGCCAGGGCAGGAGAGAGTAATTTTGGAACACCACCATGCGGTCTGGACCAGGTTCCGTCACCTGCCGCCCCTCTAGAACAATGCCGCCAGCACTGGGTTGATCTAAGCCGGACAGAATGTTCAGCAGGGTCGACTTGCCGCAGCCAGAGTGGCCCACCAGGGAAACAAATTCCCCTTTATGAATATGCAGATCAATATTTTTTAGGGCAATATATTCCCCACCATTGGGCAGGTTAAAGACGCGATCAACGTGGTCAACTTCAACAAAAACAGCCATGGTTCTTTAGGAGATTGGGGATTTGGGACTGGGGAGGCAAGATTGAATTGGTGTAGGTTGGGTGGCGCGATGGCAGAATCCAACAAAGCTATGTGGTGTAGCGTAGTTAATTTGGTGGTGCATTGCTTGGCTAATACACCCTGCGAGATGCTCTATTTAAACCAGACTTTAGGGTTCTTGTTTGGATGATTTGTTACCGTCTTGGATTAAGTCAAAGAACCCTAGGATTTCCCTTACAGTTCCCCTCTCCCCATGGGAGAGGGGCTGGGGGTGAGGGCTAGGTGAGGAGGCTATTTCTTCTGTTCTTCAGGTAGAACTAAAGTGCCGATAAAGACAATCAACCGATCCAGCAGCAGACCCACAACACCGACGTAGACAATGGCGATGATAATGTCGCTGATGCGGGAACTGTTCCAGGAATCCCAGATAAAGAAGCCGATGCCGACGCCACCAATCAACATTTCTGCCGCTACGATGGCCAGCCAAGACAGGCCAATCCCGATGCGAAGCCCGGTGAAAATATAGGGCACCGTGGCGGGAAACAGAATCTTGAAGAAGTAGGTGGGCTTGGAGAGTTTTAGAACTTTGGCAACGTTGTTATAGTCCTGGGGAATTTGGCGAACACCTTCGGTGGTGTTGATGATGATGGGCCAAATGGCGGTAATAAAAATCACGAAGATAGAAGCTGGCCCTGCCTGCTGAAGGGCCGCCAAGGAAATGGGCAACCAAGCCAGAGGAGGCACCGTTCTCAAAATTTGGAAAATGGGGTCAAGGGCGCTATACATCAGTGGACTGGTTCCCACCAAAATGCCAAGGGCTACACCCGCTACCGCCGCCAAGGAAAATCCGATGGCTACCCGTTGCAGACTGGTGAACACCTGCCAAAACAAGCCCTTATCGGTGCCGCCATAGTCAAAAAAGGGATTGATAATCAGTTCCCAGGTATCTTGAACTGTGCGGATAGGGGTCGGCAGGGTGGCGCTAGGCCCCATGGTCAGCACTTGCCAAATGGCCAGAAAAATCAAAATGGCCACCGTGGGGGGAATCAGACCCTTTAGCCAATTGAGTGCCTGTTGGCCCAAACGGGCCACATTAAAGCCTGATCGGGTCGGACGAATATCAAGGGGTGCGGTCATCGGTGATCTCCAGTGGCGAGGTTGCGGCTTGATTTGGGTGGGATCCCCCCCAGCCCCCCTTGGGAAGGGGGAGTAGAGGGCGGTCAAAGTCCCCCTTCCTAAGGGGGATTTAGGGGGATCTCCGGGGTGTGGTGGCCAGGTTCAGAACTAGACCTTTTTGATCTTGAGGCTATCGAGGTAAGCTTGGGGATTTTCGGGGTCGAAGGTAACGCCATCGAAGAAGGTTTCTACACCGCGAGAGGTGCTGGCGGGAATGGCCGACTCCTGGCCGATGGCGGTAGCCGCTTCGCGCCAGAGGTCTTCCCTGTTAACGGCATCCACCCAAGCATTGACATCGGTATCCTTGGGCAGCAGACCCCAGCGAATATTTTCGACTAGGAACCAGAGATCGTGGCTCTTGTAGGGGTAGGAGGCGTTGTCGGCCCAGTATTTCTGCATTAGGTCAGGCAGTTCTTCTACCCGGCCATTGCCAAAGTCAAATTTGCCCATAGATCGGTCGATGATGTCTTCAAAGGGCACGTTAAACCAGGCCCGCTCGGAGAGAATGCGGCACATTTCCTCTTTGTTTTCCGGCTGGTCGCACCACATAGCGGCCTCCAAAACGGCCATCAGCAGCGCCTTGGTGGCGTTAGGGTTGGCGTCTACCCACTCGGCCCGCATGGCAAAGGCTTTTTCGGGGTGGTCTTTCCACATTTCCCCGGTGGTGAGGGCGTTGAAGCCAATATCCTGGTTCACGGTTTGTAGGGGCCAGGGTTCGCCCACGCAGAAGGCATCCATATTGCCCACCTTGGCGTTGGCTACCATCTGGGCCGGGGGCACCACAATGGTGGAAATTTCGGTGTCGGGGTCAATGCCACCCGCCGCCAGCCAGTAGCGAATCCACATATCGTGGGTACCGCCGGGGAAGGTCATGGCTGCCTTCAGTTCCTTGCCGCCAGCCTTGAGCCTCGCAAACTCGGCCTTCAGAGGACTGCTATCTACCCCCACATTCAGGCTGGCATACTCATTGGGTAGGGAAATGCCTTGGCCGTTGACGTTCAGCCGAGACAGGATGTACATCGGTACCTTGTTGCCATCGGTAACGATGCCCTGGGAAATCAGGTAGGGCATGGGGGTGAGGATGTGTGCCCCATCAATGCCGCCGCCGCCGGAACCCAGCACGATGTTGTCGCGGGTGGTGCCCCAGGAGGCTTGCTTTTCGACGGACACGTCGGTCATGCCGTACTTGTCGAAAAAGCCCTTCACCTTAGCGATGATTAGCGGCGCAGAATCCGTTAGGGCAATGAAGCCGAGCTTGGCGGTGGTGGTTTCTAGCCCTTCCACAGGCCCAGCGGCGGGAGCAGTTGAGGAACCCGCATCAGCGCCCGCATCGGCGGCGGTGTTGGAACCCCCTTGGCTACAGGCATGAAGGAAAACGGTGCCAGCGGCGGCGGTGCTAGCGGTGAACAAAAACTTACGACGATTGAGACGAGTCATGGTTGATCCTTGAGAAAATCCTAATAACCTGGGGCAAAACCACCCTATCAACGGGGAAAACTGACGTAATTGACAAAAATAAATCGGCAATCGACAACACAACTTCCAGATATCAACCCAGCAGTAGAAGCAAATACAGAGCCCAAAATTAGAATCGACAGATCCGTTTTCAGGCGTTATTTGCACATCCGATGGGTTGATAACTTAGCCTCAAAGAAAAGGCGTGAGCGACTGTAACAATCTATTTCCACTGAACGCAGACAAGCCAATCTGAACTCAATTAAGCGTGACCCTCTCAAACATAAATTGGCTTCTAGCGGCTGAACAAAATCTCGGCAGAATTAGACCTTGAAAAATAGCTTGGTTATGTTTGTTAACAAATTATTCAAACTTCCCTGGGTATTTTGTATGTTTCGTTACGTTTTGCCCTGGGCGATACTTTTCATGCATGATTTGCATGTAGATTTTGCATAATCCGGGGAAAATTCTCTGCCCAACGCAAAGCAGGGGCCTCCTCGGAGACCCCTGCTAGCGGGCTACTTGCGGTGTTTGCCCCAGATCCCAGGGTTCTGGCTGGGGATGCCGCTATTGGTGGGCTACCCATTGAAGAACCCTGGGATCTAATCTCAGCCTAGCCCTGCATCCGGGTGATTAGCACGGGACAAGGGGCGTAGACCCGCACATAGTCGGTCAGCGATTCGCCCAGCACCTTATCCAGGTCGGGCAAGCCCTTGGCGATGGTGGGCCGACGGTCAGGGGAACCGAGAATCAGCAGGTCGATGTTGCGGTCTTCCGCCAATTGGCAGATGCGCTGTCCGGCCTTGCCTTCGGGGGCCGCTAGTTTGTAGGGGACGCCATACTTGCGGGCCTCTTCCGCTGCCGCCAAAAGCACAGGGTCTTCGTTGGCATCAATGGTGGTGATATCAAAGGGTTTGGCCTTCAGGCTAGAAACCGAGTGAACTAGGGTGAGTTCGCCGCCCTTGATGTCGCGTAGCAGGGTGAGGGCGATGTTTAGCCCTTCCTTGGCCGAGTCGGATTTGTCCATGGCCACCAGCACCCGCTTGATGGGGCGAATAGTGTAGAGGTCGTCCTTCACCAGCAGCATGGGCCGGGAGGCCAGTTGAAACACATACTGACTGACGGAATTTTCCAGGATGGCCTTCAGCCCTTGCAGCCCCCGCGATCCCATCACAATCAGGCTGGCGTCGGTTTCGTCGGCCACCTGCACCACGACATCTTTGGGATCGCCTTCCCGCAGCACCGCCGTCACTTTGCCCGGATCGAGGTTGAGGTTCTGAATCGCCGTAGCCAGGGTGCGTCCCCCTTCCTCCCACTTGCTAGCCATGGTTTCGGCAGATACCTGGGAGGGCACTACATGGAGTACCGTCACCGCCGCCCGCTGGATGAGGGGAATATCCATCAGCACCTTCATCATGGCTTCGGTATTCCCGGTGCCAGAGTCGGCCAAAAGAATTTTTTCTATCATGGGATCCTCGTCTCAAACTGCCGAATAAAAGTCGTGATCCGCCAAAACGCGGGTAAACCACCGTAATGGCAGGCAGAATCACGCCTTGCGCGTCCTCTACCTCAACCATCATAGGCATGGGCCTTGAACCTACTCGGCGACCATTCATAATTTGTATTGACGGGCTGATCAACGGGGTCACGGACGGGCCAATGGGTCGTAGATTAATGTAGAGGTCAGGTTTCCTGCCCCTGAGACGGATCTGGGTTCTGGCAAGTTTCGTCCGTCAACCAGCGATTACCCTGATCCCTGCTCTATCCTGTCTCTGTTGGCCTGTTCCAAATAACCTATGACCGATTCGCCTCCCTGGTTTGAGTACCGCGTGGTCGTTCATCCCCATCACACCGACTATGCTGGCATCGTCTGGCACGGCACCTATATCGCGTGGCTAGAGGAGGCGCGGGTGGCCTACCTGCAACAGCACAACCTCACCTTTGCCGACTGGATCAAGGCCGGGGTAGATTTGCCCGTGGTGGATATGGCCCTGCGCTATCGCCAATCCCTGCGGCTGGGGGATGAGGCGCTGATTCAGGCCCGGACGGATCCCTTTAAGGGTGTGCGTCTGGTATGGCAATACGAAGTGCTGAACTCCGTCACCCAAGAACTTTGTCTAGAGGGCACTGTCACCCTAGCCACGGTGGATCTCACCAGTCGGCGGGTACTGCGTCGATTGCCCGATCACCTACAAGCGGCCCTAGGATGATGCTGTGCTCTACTCATAAAAGGAATCCCCAATGGCTGTCACTAACTCCGCAGCGAATCCAGATCCTCAGCGCCCCCCATCAACAGAAACGCAAGGCCAAGCTGGAGGGCAGTCTAGCAAAGAAATTCGCGATCAGGCAGGTGGTAAACAGCAACACTTTAGTCGTATCTGGTCTTATCTTTTTTGTTTTCTCCTCGGATTACTACTAAGTTTTGCCTTCACTCTTTTCTTGACCTATCGAGATGGCAAGCCTATTGTAATCATATATTTTACTGGCTTTTCAGAGAATTTAACTCAAGACATACGGGCTATTATATCAATCCTTATCTTTGGTGCTTTTGGGGGCTTGCTGTACTCCCTCCGGGCACGAAAAATGGAGTTACCCTACATTAGCCAAAACGCAAGTCCAGCAACAACAGGAAAACTTTCTGGTAATCAGCCAGCAGTTTCCACGGGTGAAGGTTTTAAGGGAGAAATCATTAATCTGGGAATGAGCTGAATGGTGCAAGTGATATTTCAGGGAACCAACGTTGATCCGGGGGTAGAAATTTGCCAGGGGAAAGCTAATCTGTGAGCACTTGTGGAGATCGAGGTCATCCCAGAAGGGCGCTAACCCTCGGCGTTTCCACGGTTACCCTAGGAGTCCTCGCGGTTCCGGGCGCGTAGGCTGCGGGTGAGAATGCCTTGGCGAGGGCTGAATAACAAGGCCAAAAGAAACCCTAAAAAAACCGTTAGTCCAATGGCGGGGCCGGAGGGAAGATCTAGGTAGTAGCTAGCGTACAGGCCGATAATTCCAAACAGCACCCCAAACCCCGCGCCCCAAACCATCATCCAGTGCAGTTCCTTCACTAGGAGGTAGGCGGTAGCTGCGGGGCCAACCATCAGCGCTACCACCAAAATCACGCCTACGGTTTTAATTCCGGCAATGATGGCTAGGGTAATCGCCGCCGTTAACCCCAGGTTGATGGCTTGGACGGGCAGCCCTAGCGCTTCGGCCCCCAGGGGATCGAAGGTAAAAAAGAGTAGTTCTTTATAGAAAACCTTCACCCCGGATAGCACGAGTAGGGTAATGATGGCAATTTGGCCCAGATCTTGGCGAGTAATGCTGAGAATATCGCCAAATAGTACGCCCTCTAGACTGATGGGGGTGTTGAGCACCGTCAGCAGCGTAATGCCTAGGGAAAAGAAGGTGGAAAAGGTGATCGCCATGGCGGTGTCGGCCTTAATCCGCGACTGGCTACGAATCCAGGTGATGACCGCTGTACTGCATAGCCCCATAGCAAAAGCCCCCAACAGGGTTGGCAGGCGCAACACTTGGGCCATCGCCAAACCGGGCAACACGCCATGGGCTACCACATCCCCCAACATAGCCATGCGCTGCACAATTAAATACGTCCCCGCCACAGGACACAGAATTCCCACCAGCACACTCGCCACCAGGGCTTGGCGCATAAAGTCGTAACTGAGAGGGGCAAGCAACCCATCCATGGCGCACCGTCGCAAAAGCATCCATCGCTATCTTAGGCGACTATCTTAGGCGACGGATTTCCCCCCCGGCCTAGCGGGCACTGGCCCGTCGCGAGAACCCACAGGCGATCTCAGCCCCCTTCAGCCCAAGGGCATCGGCATAGCGCTGAAGGCAGATTCCCTTGGGTAAGGTCTCCGGTAAGTTCTGGAATTCGCCGCCCTCCATCGCCTGGATCAAACTGGGAGGAAGGGCACTGCGTTGGGCCACATCGGTAATACTTAACCCTTGACCCAACCGAACTTGCTTGAGATAAGCCACCACATTGTACAGGCGATCCTCATAGCCACTACCCTCGCAAACCGTTGGGGTAGCCCCAAAATGCGTCGTAGCGCTCTCCATCGCACCCACTCTTTCTGACATGATCCGGCACCCATGGAACAACCGTAGAAGGAGATCAATATCTCAAAGATCCTAGAATCAAAAAATCTAGAATCCAATGATATTCTCGACCAAACAAGCGTCTGCTAAATTACGACAACCCTATGTTTGCTCCTATCTTCCTTTCAGGATAATCACCCATCTGACTCGATATCAAGGCTGAAAGGTATGACTTTATCCAAGACTTCAATAGGGGCAAAGCTGAAGAAAACGACCCTCTAGTGTCCTGTACATTTCCGATAGAATTAGGCAATACAGGAGGAGAAATATCGTGGAAAAGACCCAGGCTCCCAATCCGGCTAACCACTATTTAGTCGGCCATACGGAGCGTCTTCGCCATAGCTTCCGTCGCCTGCTGGGGGAAGACCTCATCCATCCCGCCCTATCCAAGGTAGTGGCAGCCCAAGCCCTATACGAAGCGCCCTTTGTGCTGGTCTCCCATGGCACCGAGGCCGACCCCATTTTTAACTACGCGAACCTCGCCGCCCAACGCTTGTTTGAGTGGTCTTGGCCAGCCTTCACCACCCTGCCCTCGCGGCTGTCGGCGGAGCCCCCCAACCAGGAAGAACGGGCTAGGCTGTTGGCAGAAGTCGCTCAACAGGGCTACATTAGCGACTATGCCGGGGTACGGATTGCCCAATCTGGGCGACGATTCACCATCCAAAACGCCATCGTTTGGACGGTAAACGATGAGACAGGCACTCCCTACGGCCAAGCCGCCCTGTTTCACCACTGGCAGTATCTCGATGGCGAAAATGAAGCTGGTACGATGCATTAGCCCCAGCGAACGCATCCAAGCCCTGCCAACGGATACGTCGCCTAACGCGAACCCACCATAGCCAGAAAACCCCAAGGGACGGGATGCTAGAGATATCAAATACATCAAGCTTAATTGTTTTAGGGTTCAAAGCCCTAGCCGATCCCCTGCGCCTAGATATCGTGGATCGGCTGCGCAGTCAGGAACTCTGTGTCTGCGATCTATGTGACCAAATGGGGGTCGCCCAGTCCAAGCTGTCGTTTCACCTCAAAGCATTAAAAACAGCCGAGTTAGTCCGCTCTCGCCAGGAAGGTCGCTGGATTTACTACAGCCTCAACTTGCCCCAATTCGTAGCCCTAGAACAGTATCTCGCCGAATTTCGCCGCTTTAGTCCCATGCTGCCCGCCCGCCCCTGCCCACCCAAGGTGGATTGACAAATCAAGAAACTTTGAAATGATGGAGAGGGCTTATCAAGTGTTGTTGTTTCAGGGATGCCCTGTATGGATGCTCAACCCAACCCTAGCCCCAAGGCCGTCCAGGCGGGAGGGAGGCTCAACCGCTTTGAGCGGTACCTCACCCTGTGGGTGTTTCTTTGTATTGTGGCCGGGATTCTTCTGGGGCGGTTGTTTCCTGGGGTCGCGGTGACGTTGGATGCCATGAGTATTTATCAGGTGTCAATTCCCATTGCCATCTGCCTCTTTTTCATGATGTATCCCATCATGGTGAAAATTGACTTTTCCCAAGCCAAAAAAGCCGCCCGTACCCCTAAACCTGTAATGTTAACTCTGGTGGTTAATTGGCTGATCAAGCCCTTTACCATGGTGCTATTTGCGCAGGTTCTTCTGGGAGGATTATTTCGACCTTTTCTTTCAGAAACAGAACTGATTCGCGGCACAGAAATTGCCCTGGCCGATTCCTACATAACCGGATGTATTTTACTCGGCATTGCCCCCTGCACCGCCATGGTGTTGATGTGGGGATATCTGTCCTTTAGCAACCAAGGACACACGCTGGTGATGGTGGCCGTGAACTCCCTGGCCATGCTGTTTCTCTATGCCCCCCTAGGGCGGTGGCTGCTAGCCGCCAATCATCTGGCCGTACCCTGGCAAACCATTGTGCTATCGGTGCTAATTTACGTAGGACTGCCGCTGCTGGCGGGGGCCGTTTCCCGCACCTGGATTTTGCGCCACAAGGGCCAAGCCTATTTTGAAAACGTGTTTCTGAAATATCTCAGCCCAATTTCCGTCATTGCCCTGCTGACTACCCTGATGCTGTTGTTTGCCTTCAAGGGTGATTTGATTGTGCGCAATCCCCTGCACATCCTGATGATTGCGGTACCGCTGTTCATTCAAACCAACGTCATTTTTGGCCTCACCTATGTAGCCGCCCAAAGCCTGGGTATGGTCTACGAAGACGCTGCCCCCGCCGCCTTGATTGGGGCCAGCAACCATTTTGAAGTCGCCATTGCCACCGCCGTCACACTGTTTGGGCTCAGCTCTGGCGCAGCCCTAGCTACGGTGGTCGGCGTGTTAATTGAGGTGCCCGTAATGCTGATGTTGGTGGAATTTTGCAAGAGAACCGCATTCTGGTTCCCCCGCGACCCCGAAAAAGCCAATCTCCGAGATCCCCGCTGTCTTCCCCCAGGCATATAGCGGTTCTCCCATGGATGAGGTGTATCTACAGCCTACGAATAAGGGGCTTAATCCCCTTGCCCGTGTCATATCTTTTAACGGCTGAGATGCGACGATTGCACATTGAAGCATGGTTGCATCGAGCCTAGGAGATTTACATCATTTCGCCACGCTCAAGTTTGTTCGCCATCACACGCAAAGCCAGTGCTTGACAACACTCCGGACAGATTTAGGAGGCTGTGATCCCAGTCTATGCGGCGATAACCCCGTAGTTCAGGAGGGTCTGGTAGTTGGGATGGGATTGAATCAAAGTTGGCTC
>NZ_JACJRS010000037.1 GCF_014697375.1 Phormidium sp. FACHB-1136 | reverse complement strand
AGTGTCCTCCATGGATTCTACGAAGAAGTGAAACAGGAATGGGTTGGAGAAGGTAGACGGATCGAAGACTTTGAGCAGGATGGCCCTAAGATTCTTATCATTTTAGAAAATGCAAGTATTCATAAAAAGGCAGAGATTCTAGAGAAGATAGCGAAGGAGATGCCCAACATTGGGCACCTCGATTAATTACCGTATAGCGAACATGAAAAGCCTGAAACCCCTGAAATCTCGTAGCTACTTCCACGAAGATTTGGATTTTTCGAGGTGCCCCATTGTTTTAGAATTTCTGCCACCCTACAGTCCGGACTATAATTTAATCGAGTTAGTTTGGCACTCTGCAAAGGAATTCATTGCCAATCGTCTATTTGAGTCGATTGAGGATCTAGAAGCGCTTGTTCATAACCTGTTGAACGAAGGGCAGCTTGTCGTCAACTGGGATCGCAAGATCAGAAATAAAGGAAACACAATCAATGTAATTTAAATGCATATCAGCTTACCCTCAAGACCATTTTTAGAATGAAATAGCCCTGCGTCCTTTTCTTTTCGACAATAGCTGTTTTAGGGATTTCTCTAACGGCTATCAGCATGGCAGAATCGCAAGATAGAGGAGAAGTTTCACGGCGAGTGATGGATTCGACCTTACCCCTCTATGGCACCTGGGTCGGTACAATTCTAGCCTTCTATTTCTCCCGTGAATCCTTTGATGCCGCCTCACAATCGGCTGAACGGATTCAGATTATCACGAGGGATCAACCCCTACGGCCTCTAGCCAATGGAAAGCTTAGTCAAATCGCCGTCAAGTCTTTAGCCAATGGGCTGATTTTCTCTGAAACAGACCTCACCAAGCCTCTCAAAGAATTGGTGCAGGATATGGAGTCTAAGGGGCGCTACAGAATTCTGATTGTTGATTCAAATAAAAAGTACGTTGATCTGGTGTATCGACTAGACGCACAAAGCTATATCACCCAGCCCGTAGCCCGTTCTTCCCATGCCGCCCCCCCTTCGCCAGAAGCCTCCGTTACGGCTTCAGGATGTGGAGAGATCGAGATGCCCGCTACCGTTGAAGTACCAGCCAGCCTAGAGCCTCAATCTGGCAATGCCCCAGATGCTGCACCCCCGATAGAGGGTGGGCAACCCGATAACGATCCCGCTGCCCAAATCACGTTGAATAATTATTTAGAATGGCGCAATGCACAAGGCGATAAAGCTAGGCCAAAGGTGGCGTTTTTGCCCGCTGGGGCAACCCTAGCCGATGCCGATACCAAAATTCAAACAACGCTGGGCTGTCGAGACATCATTGTAACTCGCGATGGTACACCAACCAGCCCGGTGGTGGTCTATATTACCGACGCTGACATTGAGCAATATCGGTAGGTAAAGCTGGGACGCTTCAAGCTCACCATCGCCAAAACCGAAATTTCTCGCTATTCTTGAGCCATTTCCCGTACTTGTGCGTTTTGTCTCTACGGAAGGCTCCTAACAATGACCGACTCTACCCCCATGGCTCACATCACCATCACCTTCAACAATGGCGTAGTCCAGGTCTATGCTGTCACCGAGCAACAGCTCGACGGCTTGCAACTGGCTAGTCGGGTCAAAAGCATGATGGAAGCGAGCATGGTGGCTCTGGAAGTGGAGGATCGCTTGGTGATGCTGCCGATGGCCAACATTCGGATGATTGAGGTAAGTCCATCACCGACCAAGCTACCCGATACCGTCATTCGTCATGTGGTGCCCCTGGAGTAGGGCATGGTTGCGCAGATGGCGTCAATGATTAGGCTATTGTCGAGGTCGGGGGGTTAGCGCTTTCCACAGAGGGTGGGTTGGCCCCTGTTGGAGAATTTGATGGTGGAGTTGGTTGAGTCGTTGCCGTTCCGATGGGGTGGGGCCGAAGAGAATATGGCGGCTTTCGGCCACCAGGAGCGCCACGGTGAGACCGACACAGAGGCCCAGACCTAAAGCGGCAAGGCGATTATAGGCCACGGCGTAGCGAACGGCTGTCCAGGTGAAATATTGCCGCAGCATGGCCCCCTCTCCCCTCAGGCTCCATAGGCTGAGGCTACCCACCGTCAGCCAGAGGAGGACACTGGTGCGCCACCAGCGACGAAGCAAGATAACCCGAAGTCGCTCAATTTGGCGCTGATGCTGGGGATCCACAGTCACAGTCAAGGCCTAAGGAGATAGACGAGGAAAACCGAGGTGGAGCAGCGGGCCAGGTTAAACTTGCTCGGCAGGAGTGGAGGCATCCGGGTCGGTGGCGGTGTCGTCTGGGGAATCTGATTCGCCGCCGCCGTAGGCTTGGCCGCTGCGTTCGCGCCAGAGGGTCAGCAGGGTACTAGCTACAAAGATACTGGAATAGACCCCGGCCAGGAATCCCACAATCATCGCCAGGGCAAAGAATTTCAGGGTTTGCCCCCCAAACAGCACAATGGCCAATAGGGGCAGGGTGGTCGTGAGGGTAGTATTGACGGAACGAGCCAGGGTTTGGTTGACCGATTCGTCTACCACTTCGCTGATGTGCCGTTCGGGGTGCAGCTTCAGATTTTCGCGGATGCGGTCGTAGATCACCACCGTATCGTTCACCGAGAAACCGACTATGGTGAGCAACGCCACGATGAAGAGGCTGTCGATTTCTACCCCCAACACCAGTCCCAAGACGGCAAAGACGCCCATGGTCACCAGTACGTCGTGGGCCAAGGCGACGATGGCAAAAACGGCGTAGTCGAGCTTAAACCGCAGGCTGAGGTAGGCGACGATGCCCGCAAAGGACACCAGCAACGCCAACAGACCAGAGGCCAAAAGCTGCCGCCCAATCACTGGCCCCACCGAGTCGATTTGGGTGGAGTTGATGTCGAAGGGGCCGACGGTTTCTTCGAGGTTGGCCTGTAGGGTGGAGCGTTCGTCTACATTCAGGTTTTTGGTGCGGATGGAGAGGGTTTGGCGATCCTGCCCCAACAGTTGCAGGCTGCTGGATTCTAGCCCCTGATCCGCCAACACCTGGCGCACCTCGTCGAGGGAAATTTCCTCGGTGCAGCTTTCGGTGAGGGTGCAGGCGTGGGTGAGCTGGAGTCGGGTGCCGCCGACAAAATCCAGACCGGGCCGTAGGGGCGCACCAAACTGCTGCCAGGAAATCGCCATAGCCACGATCCCCAGGCCAATCACCAGGGCCGAGAGGCTCCACCACAGGTTGCGTTTTTGGTTGATAGGTAGGTTCATGGGGTGGCGCTCCGGGGGGCAGTCAGGCGGCTAATGCCGGGGTAAAACCATTCGGGTTTGCGAAACTGGGGCATCCCCAGGGCCACAAACAGCAGGGTGCGGGTGCAGGTAAAGGCCGTGAACATACTCACCAACACCCCCAGGCCCAGGGTGAGGGCAAAGCCCTTGACCAGACCCGCCCCAAAGAAAAACAGCGCCAAGCAGGAAATCACCGTGGTGACGTTACTGTCGAGAATACTGGAAAAGGCTCGATAAAAGCCCGATTCCACCGAGCGATACAGGGTTTTGCCAGCGCGGAGCTCCTCACGGGTGCGCTCAAAGATCAGCACGTTGGCATCCACCGCCATGCCAATGCTGAGGATGAATCCGGCAATCCCCGGCAGGGTGAGGGTGACGCCCAGCATCACAAACGCCGCCCAGGTGAGCAGGGCATAGACCACTAGGGCGATGTCCGCCAAAATTCCCGGCAGGCGATAGTACACCGCCATGTACACCAACACCAGGGCTAGACCGACGAGGGCAGCGTAGAGACTGCGCTGGATGCTGTCTCGGCCTAGGGTGGGGCCAACAGTGCGGTTTTCCACGACTTCTACAGGCAGGGGCAGGGCACCGCCGCGCAGTTGAATTTCCAAATCGCGGGCCGACACCGCATCAAAGTTGCCGGAAATCACCGCAGTGCCCCCGGTAATCCCCAGTTCGGCATACTGCACGTCTACCCGTGGGGCGCTAAGCAGGCGGTTATCGAGGAAAATCCCTAATCCTCGGCCCGTTCCCGCCACGGATTTGGTCAGTTCGGCAAAGTCGTTGGCCCCTTCGTTGTTGAACTCAATCACCACTTCCCACTGGGTACCATTGCCGGGACGGGCTAGGGCATCGGTGAGCTTGTCGCCCTTCAGTTCGCTGGGTTCAAACAGGTCTAGGATGGCGGCTTCGCTGGTGGTGATGTCGGCCTGGATGGCGTCAATTTCCGCCTGGGTGGCGTCGTCCATGGCTCCGGTGGGGGGCAGGTTGTCCTGAATTTGGGCGAGGTCAGCCAGATGCTCCTGCAAAATTTCGGTTTCCACCAAAAGCTGCTGCTCGGTGCCCACTTTCTGCGCCCGAAACTCTAGCTGTGCCGTGCCGCCCAGTACCCGTTCCGCCTGCTGAGGATCGTTAATCCCTGGCAACTGCACCAAAAGCTGATCATTGCCGAGCTGCTGCACAATGGCTTCGGAAACCCCTAGCCCGTTGACGCGGCCTTCTACCACGCTCTGCACCGCTTCCATTTCCCGCTCGGTGATGGTGGGAATGGCGGCGGTGGGCTGCACCTGAATGGTGAGCTGGGAACCGCCACGCAGATCCAGACCGAGGGAAGTGGGAAACAGGGGATTTTCCGACAGCAGCGAATTCGCAATCAGCGTCACGGCCCCAATGGCCAATGCCAGAATCAGTGCTAACCAAGCTTGATACTTTGCCATGGATCAGGGGGGTAACAGGACGAATGGGGAATTCGGAGATAGAGAGTCTTTCCGGCGCTCCTAGCCTTCTGGGAATGGTCGCTTATCCATCAGTTTCTATCTTAATTTGACCTGGGTGTTGATCCCCCCTAGCCCCCCTTAGAAAGGGGGGAACCGGAGTCAAAGTCACCCTTAGAAAGGGAGGAACTGGAGTCAAAGTCCCCCTTTCTAAGGGGAATTTAGGGGGATCCCTCAGGCTGGTATGGATAGGTCTGATTGCGGATCAGCGGTAGCATCCCTGGGGGTGAGGGCCAACGGCTGGGCCGTAACCGCGCCTAAACCTTCAGGGCCATCATGTTCTCAACGGCGGCTTCAATCTGCTTGGGCTGCACGATGGTCAGGCTTTCCAGCTTGCCGTTGTAGGGGGTGGGGATGTCTTGGGAAGACAGCCGCAGCACCGGGGCATCCAGTTCATCAAAGAAGCGGTCGTTGATGGAGGCGATGATTTCTGCGCCAATGCCGCCCGTCCGCATACATTCTTCCACGACGATCACCCGGTGGGTTTTCTTGATGGAGGCTCCGATAGTGTCGAAATCCAGGGGTTTCAGGGAAATCAGGTCGATCACCTCTGGGTCAAAGCCCTTGGCCACGAGACCTTTCACCGCCTGGGTGACGTGGTGGCGCATCCGGGAATAGGTAAGGATGGTGACATCCTTGCCGGGGCGGACGATTTCGGCCTTATCCAGGGGCACTAGGTACTCGTGGTTGGGCAGGTCTTCCTTGAGGTTGTAGAGGAGGACGTGCTCGAAGAACAGCACCGGGTTGTCGTCGCGGATGGCGGATTTGAGCAAGCCCTTGGCATTGTAGGGGGTAGAGCAGGCCACGATTTTGAGACCGGGCACCGCTTGGAAATAGGCTTCCAGCCGCTGGGAGTGCTCGGCCCCTAGCTGCCGACCCACGCCGCCAGGGCCACGGATCACCATGGGAATTTTGAAGTTGCCGCCGGAGGTGTAGCGCAGCATCCCGGCATTGTTGGCAATTTGGTTGAAGGCCAGCAGCAAAAAGCCCATGTTCATCCCTTCGATGATGGGCCGCAACCCGGTCATCGCCGCACCGACGGCCATCCCGGTAAAGCTGTTTTCGGCGATGGGGGTATCGAGCACGCGGAACTCGCCGTACTTGTCGTAGAGGTCTTTGGTGACTTTGTAGGAACCGCCGTATTGGCCGACATCTTCGCCCAGCACAAAAACGGTGTCGTCGCGGCCCATCTCTTCGTCGATGGCCTCGCGCAGGGCGTTAAAGAGGAGAGTTTCTGCCATGGTTTCGGTGTCGTTGGGTGAAGGTTGAAGAAAAACGTAAGGAAAGCGTTAATTCGCCAAAGCTAAGTCCTGAAATCCCCTATGAAAAGGGGTAGGGGTGGGTTCCGCATCAGACATCTATCGCTATAACCGTAGACCGAATCTATGGAAGTAGAATCGCTAGTATGAAGACCCCCTCGAAAAGCACCGGGATGCCAGTGCTGTTCTCCGACATCCCCACCCTACGAGGACGTTAGCTGTCGGCGAAGATGTACTTATAGAGGTCGTCGGGGCTGGGTTCGGGGCTTTCTTCGGCGAAGGTGAGGGCATCGTCGATGGTGGTTTGGATGCGATCCCGCACGCCCTTGAGGGTGGCTTCGTCGGCGAGATTTTGTTCTAGCAGGTAGGCTTCAAAGCGCTTGATGGGGTCACGGGCCAGCCATTCTTCTTTTTCGGCCTTAGAACGTAGCTCGTCGGGGTCGGCCAGGGAGTGCCCCCGGAAGCGGTAGGTGAGGGCTTCAATCAGGGTGGGGCCTTCTCCGGCGCGGGCGCGGGCCACGGCTTCTTGGGCAATGGATCGCACCGCCATCACGTCCATGCCGTCTACTTCATAGCCCGGCATCCCAAACACCGAGGCTTTTTTGTAGATTTCTGGCTGGGAGGTGGCGCGTTCATGGGCCATGCCAATCGCCCATTTGTTGTTTTCTACGACGAATAGAATCGGCAGCTTCCACAGCGCCGCCATGTTCAAGCATTCAAAAAATTGGCCGTTGTTGCTGGTGCCATCGCCAAAGAAGCAGGCGGTGACTTGGTCGGCACTGGCATCCCCTAGGGCCACGCGGCGATAGTGGGTTTGGAAGGCGGCCCCTAGAGCCACAGGGATTCCTTCCCCAATGAAGGCAAAGCCCCCCAGCAGGTTGTGTTCGCCCGAAAACAGGTGCATGGAACCACCCCGACCTCGGCTACAGCCCGTTTCCTTACCGAAGAGTTCCGCCATCACATTTTTGGCGGGTACCCCGGCGCTGAGGGCGTGGACGTGGTCGCGGTAGGTGCTGCACACGTAGTCATCGGGGCGCATGGACTTGATCACCCCGGTGGACACCGCTTCCTGACCGTTGTAGAGGTGCACAAACCCAAACATTTTGCCCCGATAGTACATCTCGGCGCACTTGTCTTCAAAGAAGCGACCCAAAATCATGTCTTCGTACAGCCTCAGCCCTTCCTCACTGGAGATGGAAGCTGCTGGAGCCTGAAACTGGGGTAATGTCCGTTCTTGAACCATGGGTCTTGCTGGGTCCTACGCTGCGATGTCCAACACTTGACTATACCGAAAAAGGTGTCCCCAAAGCGTTACCCCGCCGGGGCAGCGCCAGGGGATACCCAAAACTGTTTCCTATCATACCGAGGGCCGTACCGTTATCAAAAATCCTGAGTTGACGACACCTGCAAAAACGGGCTAAAAGAGGGGTGATCGCCCCTGGCCAGAGGTCGAGGTCTATGATATAAACTTCACCTTTTAAGCGGTTTGTTTTTATCGGTTGAAGGGTTAGGGCTATCGGCGGTGCTCAAAGGCTATGAATCCTGTCGTCAGGAACATTGTGGTCGTGGGCAGGGTGGACATTATCTATCCCGACGATGGTGGCAATAGGTGACAAAGGTCAGAAACAGCGCTCAGAAACAGCGGGCAGGGGCAAGACGAAGGGATCGGTTGGGGCTTTTTAGGTACTATTTCGGGTGAATTCGCTGCTGGGGATATGAACTGTGCACGTTCCATTGGACTACTACCGAATTCTAGGTCTGCCGATTCAGGCTACGGCGGATCAACTCCAGCAGGCCCACCGAGATCGGGGTTTGCAGCTTCCCAGGCGCGAATTTTCTGAGGTGGCCATTGCCGCCCGAAAGCAACTCCTTGACGAGGCTTACCAAGTCCTGTCTGATTCTGACAACCGCCGAGACTACGACAGCCGTTTTTTAGCTGATGCCTACGCCGAGTCTGCCCCAGAGACCAAGGGAGGCGGGGGGCTAGAGGTGCGCTCTGATCTAGGGGAAGCAGCCCTACGATCCCTAGCTACGGAACCCAGGGCTGGGGAAAGTCCGGGCAACAGCATCGAAATTGAGCCCAATTTGTTTACTGGATCGCTGCTGATTTTGCTGGAGCTGGGCGAATACGAGCAGGTGATCCACCTGGGGCGACCCTACCTGAGCAGCGGCACCGCTAGTCTGGCCGATGGGCAATTGGGCGACCCAGCCCTAGTGCAAGGGGATGTGGTGCTCACCTTGGCCCTAGCTTGTTTGGAGTTGGGCCGTGAGCAATGGCATCAGCGCCAGTATGAAACGGCAGCGGAATCCCTAGAAACGGGGCACGAACTGCTGGCCAAGGAAAATCGTTTCCCGACTCTGCGGGCGGAAATTCAGTCGGATCTGTACAAACTTCGGCCCTATCGAATTCTAGAACTGCTGGCCCGCCCCCTCGATCAAACCCGCGAACGGCGGCAGGGATTGAAACTGCTGAAATCCATGCTGGAGGATCGGGGCGGCATTGAGGGCAGTGAGGACGACCTGTCTGGGCTGGCCATTGACGACTTTTTGCGCTTCATTCAGCAACTGCGGGACTATTTAACCGCCTCCGAGCAGCAGGAATTATTTGAGCATGAGGCCCGTCGCCCCTCGCCCGTCGCCACCTATCTCACGGTGTATGCCCTGCTGGCCAGGGGGTTTGCCCGTCACCAGCCCGCCCTCGTGCGTCGTGCCAAGCAGTTGCTCATGGGCCTTGCCAGTCAGCAGGATGTCCACCTAGAGCAGGCGGTCTGTGCCATGCTGCTGGGCCAAACCGAGGAGGCCAACCGCGCCTTGGAGTTCAGCCAAGAATACGAACCCCTGGCCTACATTCGCGAACATTCCCGCCATTCCCCCGACCTGCTGCCGGGACTCTGCCTCTACACCGAGCGCTGGATTCAGGACGAGCTGTTCCCCCATTTTCGCGATTTCAAGGGGCAAGAGGCCACCCTCAAGGACTACTTCGCCGATCCCCAGGTGCAAAGCTACCTAGAGGCCATGGTGCCAGCGGGGCCAGAATCCGCCTGGGAAGGGGTCGATCCCGCCGTTCAGGACTACAGCATCCCCACCGTGGAGGGGTCGCTGCCCATCCATGCTCCCTCCCTCTCCAGCCCCACGGCCTATCCGCGCCCTACGGCCATGCCATCCTCCGCCACCAACGGCTACAGTGCGCCCCCGCCCGCCCCCGCCCCGAGCCGCAATGGTCACGGTGCGGCAGAATCCTACGAGGCTCGCCCAGGACGCACCCACCCAGCGGCTAAGGCCACTAACTCGGTTGGTGCCGTTGCCAGGGTCTCTCCCAATCCTACGCCACCTCAGTCTTCGGCTCCGGTGCATCCAGCCCAGCGGTCTACCCCAGAACGGCCCACCCCAGATCGATCTCAAGGGCGATCTAAATCAACGCCGTCGGTCATCACCCCAACGCCCCTAGACCGGACAGCGCCCGATCTAGAACCCTCCGTGGCGGAACGGGTGGCCCAGCTTTCCCCAGAAGGTCAGTTGCAGTCCTCCGCCAAAGCCAAGGCCACGCCGTCCTCCCCTAGCTCTTCCCGTGCCAAGTCGCCTCAGCCCAGCACTGCCGCTGCCCGATCTATCACGGCGAAGGATCCCTCAGCCACCGTTCCCTCGGCTAATGTGACGCAGCTTGAAGCAGGGCCACGGCGCAAGAAGTCCTCTTCGCCTCGCTGGGGACGGTTGGCTTTGGTGGGCGTCGTGGGGTTGGTGGGGTTAGGAGCCTTAGGCTTTGCCACGGCCCGTACCGTCAGTTGGGTAGCGGGGGCGATGTCTGGGCCAAGGCTGGAGGGGCGACCTCTAGAATTAAGCCTTGCCGAGCCTGCCGTGGAAATCCCTAGCGCCCCTAGCCCCGATGAGCAGATCGGCGCAGCCAGCATGGCCCAACAGGTGATTGAGACCTGGCTGAGCGCCAAACGTGCCGCCATGGGGGAAGACTATCAATCCAACCAGCTTGAGACGATTTTGACTGGCCCCCTGCTGAACCAATGGCAACGCCGCGCCGCTGCGGCCCCCCAGGAAAACTGGTATTGGGAATACGAGCATGAGGTGGAGGTGCAGTCCGTGACTCCCGATGACCCCACGGCGGATCGGCTTCAGGTGACGGCTGTCGTCCGGGAAAATGCCCGATTGTTTGAATACGGCGTGGAAAACGACCGAGCCTCTTACGATGACCGCCTCACCATGGAATACGTCCTCGTGCGGCAGGATGGCCAGTGGCTCATCGAAAGCATGGGCCAAGCCGCAGGCCAAAACTAGGGATAGGGTCGCCCGCTTCGCCCTGACAATGCCCTGGGGTAGTGATGGCGGTTATCCCTCCAGCGATGGGGTCAACCGTGTTTTGATACAATGCTGGCTGACAGCCTTGGGCTTAGCCCTGTGGTGCCTCACCGAGTCCGATGCCCCCATGGGGTGCCACCCTATCCGGTGTCAACCTGGGTGCCCACCATCGGAGCTGATTGATGTATGGATGAGATGTTGATTACCGTTATCGCGCAGAGCCACCCTGAATGCCAGTAGATAGCCCGCCCAGATCCTCCGTCCCCTTAATTTTGGAGTCGCTGCCAACCCCAGAGTTGCCCAGCCAAGAATGCCCCCGTCGTGCCCGCACCCAGATTGATCTGCTGCTGCTGGCCATTGAGGCGTTAGATTTGGGCGGCAGTGAGGCGATGCTGACGGTGGCCCAGGAGTTGGGCCTCGATCCGGTGGTGAAGGGGCGGGTGAACCTGTGGCTGTTACGCAGCACCAACCCCATGCGCCGCTATAGCCAGCGTCGGCCTATGACCCTAGAGGAAGCGAAGGCGCTGGTCGCCATTATCGGCAATCTATCCCGACGGCTGACGGTGCTGATGCGGCAGTTACTCACGGGCTATCAGCAGCTTCGGGAACGGGGTCTGTCCCTCGACCATCACCTGCGGCTAGCGGACTATCTTCAGCGGTTTCGCACCCATTTTCGCTCTCGCATGAACCCCCGTCGGGCCGGGGTGATCGCCTACAGCAGCGATGAACAGTTGGACGAATTAGCTATGCAATTATTAGAGCAACTGCTGCTCTGCTCCGGCATTTTGGGCACCCAGCGGCTGTGGAGTAGTTTGTTTGATGGAGAGGTGGTATGACCGTTAAACGTCAGTACACCCTGCCCTACTGCAACCTCGTGCTAGAGGGCATTGAGGCCGTGGTCGGCGATCCCTACTCCCCGATGACGGTGTTGATGAACGCGGAATGCCAGTTCCCTGGCGTCACCGATACCACCCTCACGGGCGGGCGCGAATTTTTAGATGGCCTCGTCGCCGCCGTCAGTGCCTACGGTCAACATTTGCTGAGCGGCATTCCTCGCCCCGCCAACCCCGCCATGCCCTTGGTCAATGTGAAGTCGGGGGAGGGCAATCTCCACCATCTCATGGTGCGGCAGCAGCCCAGCACCGAACCTGCCGTGGATACCGACGCCCTGGCTCCGCTCGATATTCCCCTCACCACCGTCCAGTTCTACGACCTGATGGAGGCGGTGGATCAACTGCTGGCCGATGGTCTGACGTTACCCGACCTCAAGGCTCAGTTCCAGGCCATTCCCCGCCGGATGGTGAAACCCGCCGAACCCATTGCCAAACGGTCTGCCCCCGCCGTAGTCGGAGCCGCTGCCCTCGTTGCCGCTGGCTTAGCCCTATTCTTTGTGCCGCCACCGGAATTTGAACCCAGCCAACTGGAGCGTCGCGAAACGACAGAAACCCTAGATACCGACGCGGCGACCTCCCCCGACCCAGAGAATCTGGACACCTGGGACGAGGCTCCCCTGATTACCGATACCGTCACCCTAACCACTCTGCGGCGGCAACTGCGGCAGCGCCTCCAGTCTGGGTGGACCGCGGCCAACGATGCTCGTGAAGAACTGGTCTACCGAGTGGTGGTCTCAGAAAGCGGCGATATCCTGGGCTATAAGTACGAGAACGATGTCGCCCTAGAGGCCGTGGACAGCACTCCCCTGGCCCGGTTAACCGTACCGACGATAGATCCCGAAGCCCCCCGGCAGGCGGTGGCTCAGTTTTTGACCCGCTTCACCCCCGATGGCGAGGTAGAGGTAGATATTTGGGATCCCAACCTGGCTACCGAAGACCTCCCCAGCGAAGACCTCCCCACCGAGGATCCTCCCGCTGAAGACTCGTCCGCCAGCGAGTCACCTAGCGACGAAAACACAACCGAAACCGACGATACCGCCCTGGCAGACGATCCAAAGGATGAAGCCGATCAGCCTGATGCCACGGATACAACCGGGGATCGGCTCCGGCCAGAGACAGCCCGCGAACCCAACAAGCTAGAGACCCTGGAAAATAAGATTACCGACGGGGATCGCATCCGCGCCCTCAACCAAGATCTACGGGCACAACTGAGTGAGGCTGACCTGCCCAGCACTCGCGCCGATTTAATCTACCAGGTGCGCTTGGATAGCCGGGGTAACATCGTAGGCTACAACGCCATCAACACTGATGCCCTGCTGCTGGCCCAAGAAACCCCCCTCCCCGATTTGGTCACATCCCGTCCAGCCAGCGAAAACCAGGCAGATTTCCGGGTTGTCATTACGTCAAACGGCGTCATTGAAGTGAGCCCCTGGGATGGCTGGCCTCGCTAGGGCATTGGGGGTCTCTAATTCGGATTTCCTCTCGTATTCTTCGTTGCTCTTCCTCAGCTCGATCCTCCTCATCTCAGGTTGCTGCCTCAGCTCTTCGTTGCTCGTCTTCGGTAGTCACCGATGACGCCACAGGGGACAACCGCTCCTCTATTGCAGCCCCACATACTCCTGAAGGGATTTCACCTCTAGGGGATGCTGTTGCAGGGAGTGGATGGCGGAGGCGGTGGCACTGGCCCCAGCGATGGTGGTGATGATCGGCACCTTGTAGGCTAGGGCTGTGCGGCGGATGGAGCGGTCGTCCTCTAGGGCGGTACTGCCTGCCGGGGTGTTAATGATCAGTTGGATTTCGCCGTTTTTGATGGCATCTTCGATGTTGGGACGACCTTCGTGAACCTTGAGGATCAATTCGACGTTTAGCCCCTCGTCCATCAGGGCTTTGCGGGTGCCGCTGGTGGCGATCAGCTTCAGGCCCATCTCCGCCAGTTGCTTGGCTACGGGGATCACCGCCGCCTTGTCCCGGTCATTCATGGAAATGAAGACAGTGCCGGAGAGGGGCAGCTTTTGGTTGGCCCCCAGTTCGGCCTTGGCGAAGGCTTTGCCAAAGTCGGCGTCAATGCCCATGACTTCCCCGGTGGAGCGCATTTCTGGCCCCAGCAGGGCGTCGGTGCCCACAAATTTGTCAAAGGGCAGAACGGCCTCCTTCACCGCGATGTGGTTAGGGATCACCTCGGTGGTAAAGCCCAGTTCCGCCAGGGTTTTGCCCGACATCACCCGCACCGCCAGCTTGGCCAGGGGATGGCCGATGGCCTTGGAGACAAAGGGCACCGTCCGAGAGGCGCGGGGGTTGGCTTCGATGATGTAGACCTGCCCGCCCTTGACCGCAAACTGAATGTTCATCAGGCCAATGACGTTGAGGCGTTTCGCTAGTTTCACCGTCCAGTCCCGAATGGTGGCCAGGGCTTCGGGGGGCAGGGTCATGGTGGGCAGGGAACAGGCCGAATCCCCGGAGTGGATGCCCGCCTGCTCGATGTGCTCCATAATGCCGCCGATGACGACTTGGCCCGTGTGGTCGGCAATAGCATCCACATCCACCTCGATGGCGTTCTCCAAAAACTTGTCGATCAAAATGGGGTGATCCGGCTCGACTTGGACGGCGTAGGTCATGTAGCGCTCTAGGTCTTCGTCGGAGTAGACGATTTCCATGGCCCGCCCACCGAGGACGTAGCTGGGCCGCACCACCACGGGGTAATCAATCTGCTGGGCCACCTTGAGGGCATCCTGGAAGCTACGGGCCATGCCGTTGGGGGGCTGCTTGATGTCGAGTTCCCGCAGGATGGCCTCGAAGCGCTCTCGATCTTCGGCCATGTCGATGGAATCCGGCGAGGTGCCCCAGATTTTGGTTTCGGTGGTAGGCAGGGAAGAGAGGTATTGCTGAAGGGGAACCGCCAGCTTCAGGGGGGTTTGGCCGCCGAACTGGATGATGATACCGACGGGATTTTCGGCCTCAATAATATTGAGGACGTCTTCTTTGGTCAGCGGCTCGAAATAGAGGCGGTCGCTGGTGTCGTAGTCCGTTGAGACGGTCTCTGGGTTGGAGTTGACCATAATCGTCTCGAAGCCATCATCGCGCAACGCAAAGGACGCATGGCAACAACAGTAGTCAAACTCGATGCCCTGGCCGATGCGGTTAGGGCCACCGCCGAGGATCATCACCTTGGGACGGTCGCTGGGTAGCACCTCAGTTTCGTCTTCGTAGGTGGAGTAGTAGTAGGGGGTGAAGGCCTCAAACTCGGCGGCGCAGGTGTCCACGGTTTTGTAGACGGGGATGATGCCCAGCCCCTTGCGGTACTGGCGCACGGTGTCTTCGTGGGTGTTGGTGGCGTAGGCAATTTGGCGGTCGCTAAAGCCCTGGCGCTTGACCGCCCGCATTTGGTCGGCGGTGATGGCGGTGAGGGGAGTGCGCTTGAGGAATTTTTCGGTCTTCAGCAGCCCTTCAAGCTGGCGCAAAAACCAGGGGTCAATGCTGGTGAGCTGGTAGATGTCGTCCACCGTTAGGCCCAACTGCATGGCGTGGCGCAGTTCAAACACCCGCTCTGGGTTGGGGGTGCGCAGCTTGGGACGAATTTCATTCAGGCTGGGCAGCTTTTCGGGCCGATCACAGCCCCAGCCCGCTCGGCCAATTTCTAGGGAACGCAGGGCCTTTTGGAAGGACTCCTGAAAGGTGCGCCCAATGGCCATCGCCTCACCCACGGATTTCATTTGGGTGGTGAGGGTGTTGGAGGTGCCGGGGAATTTCTCGAAGGCAAAGCGGGGGATCTTCGTGACCACATAGTCGATGGTCGGCTCGAAGCTAGCCGGGGTTTTCTTGGTGATGTCGTTGGAGATTTCGTTGAGAGTGTAGCCCACCGCCAGCTTGGCCGCAAACTTGGCAATGGGGAAGCCCGTTGCCTTAGAGGCCAAGGCCGAACTACGGGACACACGGGGGTTCATCTCAATCACGATCACGTCCCCGGTGTCGGGGTTAACCGAAAACTGAATATTGGAGCCGCCCGTTTCCACGCCAATTTCGCGGATGATCTTAATCGAAGCATCCCGCAGGCGCTGGTATTCCTTATCGGTGAGGGTTTGGGCTGGGGCCACGGTAATGGAGTCGCCCGTGTGTACGCCCATGGGGTCGAAGTTTTCGATGGAGCAGATAATCACCACGTTATCCGCCAGGTCGCGCATCACCTCCAGCTCGTATTCCTTCCAGCCCAGCAGCGATTGCTCGATCAAAATCTGCGATACGGGGCTGGCGTCGAGGCCAGAGCGGGCAATGGTTTCAAATTCCTCCTGGTTGTAGGCAATGCCGCCCCCGGTGCCGCCCATGGTGAAGGCAGGCCGAATAATCAGCGGGAAACTGCCGATTTGCTTGGCAATCTGGTGCGCTTCGTCCATGGTTTCCGCCAAGCCGGAGGGGCACACCCCCACCCCAATCCGTTCCATGGCTTCTTTAAAGAGTTTGCGATCCTCGGCCATCTCAATGGCTTCCAGCTTCGCCCCAATCAGTTCCACCCCGTAGCGCTCTAGCACCCCGTTTTTGGATAGCGCCACGGCAATGTTCAACGCCGTCTGGCCACCCATAGTGGGCAACATCACGTCCGGGCGTTCCCGCTCGATCACCCGCTCCACAATTTCCGGGGTCAGCGGCTCGATGTAGGTGCGATCCGCCGTTTCCGGGTCGGTCATAATCGTGGCCGGGTTGGAGTTGATCAACACCACCTCGTAGCCCTCTTCCCGCAGGGCTTTGCAAGCCTGGGTGCCGGAGTAGTCAAACTCACAGGCTTGGCCAATCACAATGGGGCCAGAACCAATCAGCAGAATTTTTTTGATGTCGTCGCGGCGAGGCATAGGCGGCAGGGGTGGTGAGAAAATCCAACCTATTCTAAGGGCTAACGGCGGGATTCGATTGCCGAACTTGCCCCCGCCAAGGCCGATGGACTGGACAACCGGGCCAAATGTCACCGTTCCCTAAACTTAAGCAAAATTAAGTAAAACGCTTTCCAGCCTCGACCACTACGCATCTAGAACATGGGTTTAAGTCAGCCAATGGTCAAAGGGTTGGGCGAACTGGGCCAAGGATAACAGTCGTAGGTGATCATCGGCTTGGGCGATGGCGCGATCTGCGGCGGTGTTGTAGCCCCAGTCGGCGAGGAAAAGCGGCAGGGTGGCCAAATCGGGCTGGGCTTGTACCGTTTGGAGCGCTTTGATGCGGTCCTCCACAAACCAAATTTCGGGCGTGGCGTGGGAAGTCTGCCCAGCCAGCAGGATCAGTTGCCGCAGGGTCTCATACTTGGGCTGTTTAATCTCCTTGCCGAGGATTCGATCCGCTGCCAATTCCAGCCCCTGCTGAGCCAAAAGCTGCTGAATAAACCGCCCCTCCTTGGTGGAAATAATCACCAGTTCCACCCCTTCTGCCTGGGCCTGCTGAAGCCGAGGCAACACCCCCGGATAAAACCGATGCAGCCCTAGCCACCCCTTGAGGTCAGCGGCCATCCACTGATCCCGCACACCATCCACCGCTGCCCCCAGTTGGGCTGACGCTAACCCCGCCTGGGCCAGCAACTGAGGCACCAGGGTCGGCCAGTGGTCAAGGATATCCTCCTCCGCCACTCCGGTCAGCAGTCCGTAAAGCACCAGGGGCATTTCCCACCCCGTTTCCACCACCGGACGCAGGGGATAAAACCGCTCGGCCAACCCATTCGGCGACACTGGGGAAGTCGGCTGAAAGACCTCACAGTAGGCTTTCCAGGCCGTTTGGAAGTACTCCAGCAGGCCATCGCAAAGAACGCCATCAAAATCTAGGGCAAGCAGGGTGGGGGGCATAGGTCAGGGTTCTGGTATCTTGCCAGGGGACTAAGCTGTTGGGGATTCAGATGGCGGGTTGGTGTCGTCGCGCAGGTGGGCGGGTTTCCAGCCTTCATGAATTTTTTGCGGCGCACGGGACACCACCAGGCAATCGTCGGGCACGTCCTTCCGCACCACAGATCCGGCGGCAATGGTTACATCGGATCCCACGGTGATGGGGGCCACCAGGACGCTGTTCGACCCGGTTTTGGTACGGTCACCGATGACGGTCGGGTGTTTTTGGTAGCCGTCGTAGTTGGCGGTGATGGTGCCTGCGCCCACGTTCACCTTTTCGCCCAGGGTGGCATCGCCCAGGTAAGACAGGTGGGCCACGTTGGTGCCTTGGCCGAGGGTGGCTTTCTTCAGTTCCACAAAGTTGCCGATGCGGCAGTTTTCGCCGACGACGGCATGGCCGCGCAGGTGGGCATAGGGGCCAACCCTCGCGCCCGCTGCCACGGTGCTGTCGGAAATCACCGAAAAGGTGATGGTGGTGTTCGGCCCAATCTGGCTGTCTTCAATCATGGAACCGGGGCCGATGCGGCTGCCTGTGCCGATGCTGGTGTGGCCGCGCAGGTGGGTTTGGGGTTCAATCACCACGTCGGGTTCGATGTGGACGGTGGTGTCGATGGTGATGCTGTCGGGGTCAATTAGGGTGACGCCAGCGGCCATCCACTGGGCTTTGATCCGCTCTTGCAGGATGGCGTAGGCTTCCGCCAATTGCTGACGGCTGTTGATGCCAAAGATTTCCTGGCAGTCGGCCACATCCACGGCCATGGCGGGGCTGAGGTCTTTGACCACGTCCGTCAGGTAGTATTCCTGCTGGTCGTTGTCGGATTGCAGATGGGGCAGCACCTCCATCAGTTTGGGCCAGTTAAAGCAGTAGACCCCGGCATTGATGCGCGGATTTTGGCGCTGGGCGGGGCTGCAATCCCGGTGCTCCACAATTTCGGTGACGATGCTTTGCTCGGTGCAGAAGACCCGACCGTAGCCCGTGGGGTCAGCAAATTGGGCCGTTAGCAGGGTGGCGGCGTTGCCGTTGTCGCGGTGGGTTTGCACCAGGGTATAGATGGTTTCGGGCCGTAGCAGGGGCACATCGCCATTCAGCACCAGCAAGTCGCCCTCAAAGCCTTCTAGGTGGGGAATTACCTGCTGCACCGCGTGCCCCGTCCCCAACTGTTCCGCCTGGTGAACAAAGGTTAAGTTCGGAATATGGGCCAAGGCCAACCGCACCTTCTCTTGGCCAAAGCCGACGATGACGAAAATGCGCTCCGGCTGGATAGCTGCCAACCCGTCCAACACCCGTTCCACCATAGATTTACCCCCCACCGAGTGCAAAACCTTCGGCAGGTCAGACTTCATGCGGGTGCCGCGTCCGGCGGCGAGAATGGCAACGGCAACCATGGCAGTAGGCTCCCTCTAGGCGTGGTGCTGCACAAGGGAGTATACAGCATTTCCTGACCTGGAAAGACACCGCCAAGGCTTGAAAATCAAGGGTTTTCAGGCCATTCGCTGACCTTGTGTAGGGTCAGAATGCTGTCCCACAAGATCACACCATTTCTACAATCCCCATCATGCCTTGGTCTTCGTGGTCAAGGATGTGGCAGTGGTAGACGGTTTTGCCTGCAAAGTCGCGAAAAGGAATGCGGATGCGCACGGTTTCGTAGGGGCGCAGGTTGACCACATCCTTCCAGGCCCGCAGGGGTTCCGGCTGGCCATTGCGGCTGATTACCTGAAACCAGTTGGTGTGCAGGTGAAAGGGGTGATCCATCCCCGCCTTGTTGATCAGCACCCAATCCTCCACGGTGCCCACCTGCACCTGGGTATCCACCCGATGGTGGCCAAAGGCGCGACCATTGATGAGAAAGGGATCGTGGGTTTCGGGATCGATGCCGTGGTCGAACACAAACTCCCGCACGATGGAGGGTTCTGGCAGGGTTTCCACGGTTCCTAACGCTGTCGGTAGGTTAACTAAAATTGAAGTTCCCGATTCGCTGGCCGTCGTCCCGCCATAGTCCAAGGTGGCGATGGTTTGAGGTTCTTCGGTGTCAACAGTTCCGCGCCCCATCATCGACCCGTGGCCCATCATCGATCCGGCCATGGCGGCAATGCCCCGGTCGTAGGGCAGGCTCAGCAGGGCATAGCTGCCGGGATCTCGATCCCCCGGCACTAGCAGATCCGCCCGTTCTCCAGGGGCCAAAATCACCGATTCTTGGGCCACCGGAGCCGTGAGAGATCGTCCATCGGTCGCCGCCAGCCACCAGGGATGATCCGCCAACTGGAGCTGATACACGCGGGATGCGGAGGCATTGAGAATCCGCAGCCGCAGCAAACCGCCCTGGGGCAAGTTAAACCGAGGCTGTACCTGACCGTTGACGGTGATCAAATCTCCCTGTCGTCCCCACATGCGGAAGGGCGGCATCGGTTCGCGCACCTGCCCCCGACGGTCGAGGTCAAAATCTTGCAGCACCAGCACCGCCTCCTGGGCGGCTTGTAGCTCGGGTAAGTGATCTACATTGCCTGGGACTTCATCTCCCCGCACGATGATTGTTCCTGCTAAACCATGAAAGACCTGCTGTGCTACCAGACCATGGAAATGGGGGTGATACCAAAAGAATCCGCTGGGGTGAGCGTCGGGAATTTGAAAGTCGTACAGCGCCGTTTCCCCTGGAGCCACGGTGCGAAAGGGATCATCGGCCAAGCCCGTGGGCGGCAGATGCAGCCCGTGGTAGTGCAGGTTGGTGGGTTGATCGAGGGCATTGGTGAAGCGAATTTGCACCCGATCCCCCGGTCGCACCTCAAGCTGGGGGCCAGGGATTTGCTGGTTATAGGTCATCAGCGTGGCCGAGCGTCCGCCCAGGGAGACTCGCCCCAAGCTGGCGGTTAGGGCTACTGCTAAGCTTCCCGATTCACTGCGGTAGACCTTGGGCGGCGACGGCGTGGCCAACCGCGCACATCGTGCCACCAGCGGAGTTCCCGCCACCGCCGCCATCAGCGACAAAAACTGCCGTCGTTCCATACTGTTAGGCTTTCCTGCACTCTTCCCGGACGAACGTACCCTCTACCCCATGGATCTCTACCATGACGGCCTGACTTTAGTAGGAATTCCCCTTCAGTATGGCCAAATCCTAGGGAGTATGGCCAAATCCTAGGGTATATCGGGCCAGTTAAACCCACGGGATTGCAGGAGCTGGCGCTGGCGCTGGCGGGCTAGCTTTTGCAGGTCGATACTGCGGTCAGTTTCATCGACAATTTCCCCGGTTAGCACCTCCAGCACGTCCTCCAGGGTGACTACGCCGGAGACGCCGCCATACTCATCAACGACGACAGCCAGGTGTTCGCGGGCGGTTTGAAATTCTTGCAGCAGCTTATCGGCCCGCTCGGTTTCGGAGACAAAACGCACGGGGCGTACCACATCGCGAATGAGCTGCTGACCTCGGCCCTGGATGATGGCGGCGAGCAGGTCGTGCTTCATCACTAGGCCCAAGATGTGGTCGATGTTGGCGTCGCTGACCAGAATGCGGCTGTGCTGGGAGTTGAAGATTTTGTCCTGGGCTTCGGCAATGGTGAGATCGCCGGGCAGGTGGGTGAGGGCCACCCGTGGGGTCATGATGTTGATGGACTTGGTGTCGTTGAGGCGAAACACTCGCCGAATCATTTCCGCCTCGTCCGCTTCGATGATGCCCTCTTCGTGGCCGATGGTGGCCATCAATTTGATTTCCGCTTCATTGGTGCTGGGTCGGTGGCCAGAGCTAATAAAGGGGGCCGTCACCCGCTCTAAGGCAATTACAATCGGTGTGAACAGCCAGGTGATCCCCCGGATGGGCATGGCAACGGCGAGGGCGATAGGGATGGCGTAGCGTTCACCAAAGATTTTTGGGAAAATCTCCCCAAAGAGGATGACCAGCAGGGTCAGCACCGCCGTGAAGATTCCCAGGAGCGCATCGCGAAAGATTGTAGCGGCTATACCCCCAATGAGGACACTGCCGACAATGTTAAACAGGTTATTGAGGATAACAATGGTGGCGATGGGGCGATTCACCCGCTGGCGGATGGACAATAGCGCCAGGGCGGCAGGTTTTTTGGACTCAGCCAATTGCTGCGCCTTGAGGACAGACACCGAGAGTAGGGCGGCTTCGCTGCCGGAACACAGCGCCGAACCCACCAACATCACAAGAATTGCGGCTACTAGACTCAGCATAGGTTCGTTCGGGGCAGACCAACGGAGGGCAAAGACACTGTTATGATTCTTCTAATCTTACGCGCTAGGGAGAACGGTGTCGGTTCGATCCGTTGCTTCTCAGCAACACCCCCGTGGATCACCGACCCCGGCCAGCGGTGGGGAAGATGCCTGTCTGCCTGAGGCCATGCCACAACCACAGCCCATGAGCGATACCATTCTCGATGTCCGCCACCTTAGCGTTGAGTTTGAGGTGGAAGGGCGAATCATTCCGGCGGTCAACGACATTTCCTTTCAGGTAAAACGGGGCCAAACCCTCGGCATTGTGGGGGAATCTGGCTCCGGCAAGTCTGTCACCTCCCTGGCGGTGATGGGGCTGATTCCATCGCCACCGGGGCGCATTGTGGGCGGCGAAATTCACTTTCAAACCCCAGACACCCCAGCGGTGGATCTCTGTGCCCTCAGCGAAGACCAGCGGCAAGCCTACCGAGGGGGCCAGGTGGCGATGATCTTTCAGGAACCCATGAGTTCTCTCAATCCGGTGTATACCATTGGGTTTCAGTTGGTCGAAGCCATCCGCCAACACCAGGACATCAGCAAAGAAGAGGCCCAAGGGCAAGCCATTGAACGGTTGCAGGAGGTAAAACTGCTGCCCAATGTTGCCCAGCAACGGGCAGCCTTGCAGACTGAGAATCCCCACCTTTCAAACATGGCGCTGATGGCCCAGATCGAAGCCCAGCAACAGGCCATGCTAAACCGCTACCCCCACGAGCTTTCTGGGGGCCAAATTCAGCGGGTGATGATTGCCATGGCGATTTCCTGCAACCCCGCCCTACTGATTGCCGACGAACCCACCACCGCCCTAGATGTCACCGTTCAGGCCACCATCCTCGACCTGCTGAGAGAACTGCGGGATCGGCGGGGTATGTCCCTGATCTTCATCACCCACGATCTGGGGATCATCGCCGAAATTGCCGACCAGGTGGCGGTCATGTACCAGGGGCAAATTGTCGAAACTGGCCCCGTCCTCGATATTTTTGCCACCCCCCAACACCCCTATACAAAGGGCCTGCTAGCCTGCCGTCCCCGCCCCGATCAGCGCCGTCGCCGTTTGCCCACCGTGGCCGATTTCATGGCCACCGAATTGGAACAGGGCCAACTCACCATCCGCGAAAAAGTCCTTGACGCCGCCGTCCTCGCCCAATTCTCATCGCTAACGGAGCCAGAACTGGAGGTCCGCGCCCAAACCCTCGCCGCCAGCGCCCCCCTGCTGGCGGTCGAGAATCTGAAGGTGGGCTATCCCATCCGGGGCGTGTTTGGCAAAACCCAGCGCTACGTGATGGCCGTCAACGATGTGTCCTTCCAGGTGCGCCAGGGGGAAACCTTTGGTCTAGTGGGGGAATCGGGCTGCGGCAAAACCACCCTAGGCCGTGCCCTGCTGCGCCTGGTGACCCCCCTCGGCGGCAAAATCTGGTTTGAGGGCCGAGATGTGCTCACCCTCCAGGGTCAAGCCCTGCGCACCCTGCGCCGCGATATGCAAATTGTCTTCCAAGACCCCTACAGTTCCCTCGATCCGCGCATGAGTGTGGGGGCCGCCATCGCCGAACCCCTGAAAATCCACGGCGTGGTCAAAAGCAAACGCAACCAGCAGGAACGAGTAGCCTACCTACTAGAACGGGTGGGGATGCCCACCGACTGCATGAACCGCTTCCCCCACGAATTTTCTGGGGGTCAACGCCAGCGCATCTGCATTGCCCGCGCCCTCGCCCTCAACCCCAAATTCATCATTTGTGACGAGTCGGTTTCCGCCCTGGATGTCTCCGTCCAGGCCCAGGTGCTCAATCTGCTGAAGGAACTCCAGGCAGAATTTGACCTCACCTACATTTTCATCTCCCACGACCTCGCGGTTGTGAAATTTATGAGCGACCGCATCATGGTGATGAACCGAGGCCAGATGGAGGAAATCGGCCCCGCCGAAGCAATCTATCGCCAGCCTCAAACCGCCTACACCCAAAAGCTGATCCAGGCTATCCCTGTGGGCAGCCTAGATCGCATCCAGGAGCTTCAGAAAGACCGACTTGTGGCCTAGCGATTGCGCAAACTGGCCTCACACGAAATCTGGCTGGTTTGCCCCCGGTATTAGCGGGCGAGGAAACCTCGCCCCTACGGTTTGCTGGACTAGGAATCAGGGCTATCTAATTCGCGGATTCGTATGCTACCCAGGCAAGACCTACCTGGATGCGAGGAATGACGAGGCTCTGGCTCTAGTCCCAATGCGTTTAGAGCCGTTTCAGGTGGGGATATTCGGCAATCATTTCGTCGGCACTGAGGGTTTCGCCAGACTGCTGGGGCGTCCACAGCACCTCTACAGCCAGGAGGTCATCGCTGGCGATGGCCCCAATTTGGCCTAGGGCTCGCCGTAGGTCTTCCGTGGAACGAATATCGGGCAGGTCTAGCTTGCCCTGGGCCGCCACCACCAGGGTCGCCAAAATATATTCCCCTGGGGCCGCGAAGTCATCGGCCTGACCGGGCAGAGCGGCCTTGGGGGCCGATTGGGTGATCTGGCTGTTCACGTTGGAGAGGGTTTCTTCTGTGAACTGGCTGCGGGTGGCCAGGGTGTAGCGGTTAAATTCCTGCTCGGCACTGAGGAGGCGGGTTTGCTTGTCTTCGCTGGCTCCGTAGACCCAGTAGTCGGGGTGGCGCAGTAGGGAGAGGGTGGTTTCCTGGAGCAGCTTGGCCAATCCGGCGCTGCTGCTGGTGTCGGCACTGAGGGCAAGGCGATTGAGGTCGTCCTGAAGGGATCGGGCATCGGCCAGCAGGCCCACTTGCAGCTTGGTTACCACCACTGGGGGGTTGCTGGAGGTGACCATGGGCATAGCCCCATCGCCTTCACTCACTCGCCGGAAGCTATTGATTAAAAAGTTGGCAATGGCAAACACCATCAGCAGGGTAAACAACCCGCCAAAGCCACCGCCAAAGCCAAATAGGGGGAACAGGAAGGGAAAGCCAAAGCCGCCACCGGGGTAGTAGCCGCCACCGCCCACCGGGGCACGAGTACTGGGGCCGGATGGAGCCATACGAGGAGCCGGAGCCCGGAAACTCCCGCCGCCAATGCGTCCGCCTGCCTTGGCCGCCCAAGCGCCATCGGCATGGCCAAACACCAGCACCAGGGCCAACCCCAGGGCCAACATGGGCTTAAACAGGGCCTTCACCCATTGCAGCTTAAAGCGTTGAAACAGTTTTTGCAGCATGGTTTCTAAACACCGGAAAAGACGAAACACCGTAAAGTTTATGAGGCGTTGGTTAACGTACTTAATACTTTACCGCGCCCGCCCCAGACAATCAGGGGCCACGGTGGTCTTCCCTGGGCCGGAAATCCGTACTGACTCGGTGGATAGCATTCCCTAGCCGCCGCCCACAATGGTGACGATTTCTAGGTGGTCGTCGGGGTGCATTTGGGTGGTGTCCCAAAGCTGGCGGTGCAGAATTTCGCCGTTGTATTCCACCGCCACCAGACGAGGATTCAACCCCAGAGCGGTTAAAAACGCGGGCAAACAGGTACCCGGTTGGCAAGCCTGGGGTTCTCCATTCACCCGCACCAAAAAGCTATCAACGGTGGGATCCATCATAGGTACAACGAAGGGAGGTATCGCAGAACAGCTTAGTCAGCCCCAAGTTCCATGGGCCAAGTGCCGATGTACCGACCCAGCACGTCTCCCTGGAACATGGCGTTGAGGTTGAAGTAGTGGTAGCCGTAGCGGTTGGGGTTGACCACGTTGCTCATCACGATGACAAAGTTGGTGTTGGCCGGAATCGGCGCTTCGGGGGTGATGACAATGCGGCCTGATCCCTCTTCCCACTCAATACTCTCGACGGGAATGACTTCACCACCGCGCCAGTCTCCCTGCCGGATTTGAATGGCATTGAAATCTAAGCGCCCTCGCCGTTCCGTGAAGGACTCGGGATACTCAATTTCAAAGGAGAGGATATCTTGGGTCACCTTGCTGCGGGCCACTTGCAGGTAGTAGCGGCTGTTGCGGCTGCGAGGGCTATTGAAATCAATGAAGTAGCGCAGACGATATTCGGGGGCAACGCCGCCAAAAATGGTTAACCCCGACTGGGCCGGAGCAGGCTGCGGCAGTGCTACACCAACACCCGTGGCCATGGTGGCCGCCGCCAAAGCCAGCAGTGCAAGTCGCAGAGAACGTTGGGGGGATGCCATGGATTACCTCCGAAAAAACCGTCTAGATCGATACAACAGGGTGGATGGATTCAGACCAAACTCTAGCGCTTGCGATCCGAGGCCATGGGGCCACCTGTGCCAGTGACGCAACCGGGTAACCAAAAGTGCCAGATCAGGCTTGACTAGCCCCAATCACTGAGGTCATTGACGGTGTTACACACTGTTGCAGTTTTCCATCCTAGCATCGCCGTTTTCCCTTTTGACCAGGGTTTCCGTGAGGGCGGCTTGGCCTAGGCTGGCCCGATGGCTGCCGTGGCAGCTTCCACCGCTAGGGCCACATGGGTCCAGTGGGTGCCACCCTGGCAGTAGACCACGTAGGGCTCGCGCAGGGGGCCATCGGCGGAGAGTTCCGAGGTGCTGCCGTCGATGAAGGTGCCCCCGGCCATCACCAATTGGGTGTCGTAACCGGGGGTGACGGCGGGGACGGGTTCCACGTAGGCATCGATGGGGGAATGCTGCTGAATGGCCTTGCAGAAGGCGATCATTTTTTCGGGCGAGCCCAGCTTGATCGCTTGAATCACGTCCCGCTGGGCCAGGGCTGGGCTGGGTTTAACCAGGTATCCCAGCGCATCGAAGGTGGCGGCGAGGAGATAATTCCCCTTCATCGCTTCCCCCACCATTTGCGGAGCCAGGAAAAGCCCCTGGTACATCAGACGGTTTTGGTTGAGGCTGGAGCCACCGCTGGAGCCGATGCCCGGTGCCGTTAGCCGACAGGCCGCCGCTTCCACCAAATCCGCCCGTCCGGCCACGTAGGCTCCGGTGGTGGCAATGGTGCCGCCCGGATTTTTAATCAGCGATCCGGCCATCAGGTCAGCCCCTACGGCGGTGGGTTCGCGGTCTTCCAGAAACTCCCCGTAGCAGTTATCGACAAAACACACCACGTCGGATTTCTGCCGTTTCACCGTCGCCACGATCCGCTCAATTTCGGCTATGGTTAGGGTTGTGCGCCAACTGTAGCCGCAGGAACGCTGAATGTGTACCAACCGAGTGTTCGGTTTAATCGCGGTTTCCAGGGCGTCCCAATCCACGGAATCGGCGGCGGTCAATGGTAATTCTCGATAGGTGATCCCAAATTCTGCTAACGAACCCTGGCCCGATGATCGCAACCCAATCACCTCTTCCAGGGTGTCGTAGGGGGCTCCTGCTACTGCCAAACATTCATCCCCAGGGCGAAGAACGCCGTAGAGGGCGCAGGCAATGGCGTGGGTACCCGACACAAATTGGGATCGCACGAGGGCTGCTTCTGCTTGAAAAACCTCCGCAAAGACCTTATCCAAGGTGTCTCGGCCCAGGTCATCATGGCCATAGCCCGACACACTGCTGAAATGGTGGCTGCCCACCCGGTGCTGCCGAAACGCCCTGAGCACCCGCTCAAGGTTATGCTTGACCTGGGTATCAATTCCGTAAAAAATCGGAAACATTGAGGACTCTGACGGCATCATCGTGTTTGATCGTTGCGAAGGTTAATTTTTTTCGTTAAGAAACGAGGGAGAACCATTGTCCCTCACATTTATTCAACCTGTCCAAAACTTTTGTCCCAATTTTTGTCCAAAACTTCAGAGATTTCGTTCATGACTGTAGCCTCCCCTACCTCCACTCTCTCCCGCGACTGGGTCACTTTGTGGTTCATGGTCGCCATGCATGGCCTAGCGCTACTGGCGTTCTTGCCCGGAAACTTTTCCTGGGCGGCAGTGGGGGTGGCCCTGCTGCTGCACTGGGTGACGGGTTGTCTGGGCATTACCCTGGGCTGGCACCGCTTGATCTCCCACCGTAGTTTCCAAGTGCCCAAGTGGCTGGAATACTTCTTCGTGTTCTGCGGCACCCTGGCCTGCCAGCACGGCCCCATCACCTGGGTCGGTCTGCACCGCCACCACCACGCCTTTTCTGACCAAAGCAACGACCACCACGACTCCAACAAAGGCTTCTGGTGGAGCCACATGGGCTGGATGCTGCGGGACGTGCCCGCTAAGAAAGAAATGGGGCGCTTCACCCGCGACATTTCCGACGATCCCGTGTATCTGTTCTTTGAAAAATATTTCCTAGCTCTGCAAATCGCCCTCGGTGTCGCTCTCTATTTCCTTGGTGGCTGGCCCTTTGTCCTGTGGGGTATCTTTGTGCGCCTGGTGGTGGTGTACCACTGCACCTGGTTGGTCAACAGCGCTACCCACAAGTTTGGTTACCGCACCTACGAAACCGAAGACAAATCCACCAACTGCTGGTGGGTGGCCGTCGTCACCTACGGCGAAGGCTGGCACAACAACCACCACGCCTTCCAATACTCCGCCCGCCATGGCCTCCAGTGGTGGGAAATTGACATCACCTGGATGACCATCCGCCTGCTGGAAATGGTGGGGTTGGCCAAAAAAGTGAAACTGGCCAACGCCAACGCCACCGAGTAGGGACGAGGTCTCCTCGACCTTCCGAAGCTCAGCCTTTTAAGGCCTGATTCAAGATCAGGTAGTGCATTAATCTACGGGTCAGAGAAAAAACAGCCAAAAACAGCAATCTACTGCCGTAAGGTCTCTAGGGTCGCCTGATTATTCTCTAGCCTGTACGAAATAGGACTACCCAAGATCAATGCCGTCCACCATCCCCTGGGCGGCATTCTTTTTTGGAGAAGCTCTCCTCCACCAGGGCGAATCCGACTGTGGTACGCTAGATAAGCAAAACGGGATGTAGCGCAGCTTGGTAGCGCACTTCGTTCGGGACGAAGGGGCCGTGGGTTCGAATCCCGCCATCCCGATTTTTCCAACACCTGCGGTCGTGGCTGACCTTGGGGCGGCAGTGGATGTATGGACTACTCCTTGACCGGAGTAGATTCGGTAGCCAACACTACAGCATGATGGAAGTCTTGGATCAAAGGTGGTCGCCCCTTGATCAGCCTCGCACCTAGCCCTATTCCGTCTAAGCTGTATCTCGTTTCTGGTATTGCTCGAACCAGAGGCGCTTGAGGGTAGCGTCAATATCTTCCTGCTTGACTTTCTTGTATAAATCCAGCTTGGTGCGAACGAATTCTCGCAGCATCTTATCTACCGTTTCGTTGAATTTCTCCCATTTGGCCTGGTCGGTGTTGTTGGCTTCCATGACGTTGGCAAGGTCTGAATCTTCTTCCACCTGTTGCTGAATCCGCTGTAGGTCAAGGCGGTCATCCTCCGTGAGGTTCGCCCCATACAGCTCGTTAAGGCGGGTGACGATGTTATCTAGGGTGTCGGTTTCTTCCTCGGTAAGGCCACCGCTGGATTCTCCGGCATAGGTGCCAGGGAGTTCCCCAGCCCGATCCGTCAAAGGAATGGCCCCGGTGTAGGTTTCCTGAATGCGGAGGGAGTCGAGTTGGACGGCATTGAGCAGGTCTTTCGGTAAGGCTCCTGTCTCTCGGGCGTCGAGCTTGCGATTGAGCAGGCGCACGTAGGCGTAGAACTTTTCGAGGAAGAGGTCTTCAAAGGTGATGATTTGGGAGTAAAAGCCGTAGAGTCGGTTAAAGGTTTGCAGGGCTGATCGGAAGGCTTCCCGTTCTTCTTCTTCGCGGCTGATCCATTCGTCCCGCACCTGGTCGAGCAGGGGTTGGATTTCTTCCAAGTTGCGCTGCGGGTTCCAGAAAATTTTGGCGAAGGCGTCCACATCCTCCCCGTTAAAAATCTCAAAGTCGAGGATGTCGTCTTTGAGGGTGTAGAGCCGGTCGGGGTCAGACTCTTCCGACAGCAGGGTGGTCTGGTAGTAGTCCTGAAAAGCCTCCCGGATGGTTTCGGCGTCATTGACAAAGTCCAGTACTAGGCAGTCTTCTTTGCCAGGGGTGGTACGGTTGAGGCGGGATAGGGTTTGGACGGCATTCACGCCCCCCAGCTTTTTATCTACATACATGGCGGTGAGTAGGGGCTCGTCGAAGCCAGTTTGGTACTTATTGGCCACCACCAAAATGCGATAACCGGGCAGTTTGAAGGCATCTGGGATGCCCAGCTTGCCCTCTAGGCCATTCAGCCCAGCTTCGGTGAAGGACTCATCGAGGTCTTTGTCGTCTACTTTTCCCGTGAAGGCCACTAGGGGCTGGTAGGCCAACCCGGCTTCTGCCATCAGGCGGCGCAGGGTGAGGAAGAATCGCACCGCGTGAAGGCGAGAGCGGGTGCAAATCATCGCCCTTGCGCGTCCTTCCAGGCGGTCGGCTACATGGTTGAGGAAGTGATCCAGAATGATGCGGCATTTGGCTTCAATGGCGCGGTGATCGAGGTCTACCGCTTCTTTCAGCACGCGGGCGGCTTTGTTTTTGGCGTATTCCTTCGCGAGTTCCTTGGTTTGGCGCAGCTTGAAGTAGCGCTCGTAGGTGGTGTAGTTCTGAAGTACGTCGAGGATGAACCCCTCTTCAATGGCCTGCCGCATGGTGTACTCGTGGAAGGGGCGGTACTGGTTGGGTTCATCGGGATTGGGGCGACCAAAGATGCGTAGGGTCTTGGGTTTGGGGGTGGCGGTAAAGGCAAAGTAGGAAATGTGGCTCTGGTTGCGCGATCGTGCCTGAATATCCGCCAGGATGCGGTCGTTGATTTTGTCTTCGTCGTCTGCTTCGGTGGTATCGCTGGCCTCGGCAGAATCTAGATCGGCGGAGAGGGTTTCGTTCAGGTGCTTGGCCGACTCTCCACTTTGGGAGGAATGGGCCTCGTCGATGATGACGGCAAACCGCTTACCCTCCTGGGCTGCCGTGCTACTAGAGATGACGGGAAACTTCTGTAGGGTGGTCACGATGATGTCCTTACCCTTTTCGATGGCCTGACGAAGCTGGGTCGAGTCTTTGTCGATGGGGACAACGGTGCCAGCGGTCTGCTCGAACTGTTTGATGGTGTTTTGCAGTTGCCGATCCAGCACCCGCCGATCAGTAACAACGATGATGCTGTCGAAAAGACGATCCGTGTCGCCTTCGGTGCGGTAGAGGTTGGCGAGTTGATGAGCCAACCAGGCGATGCTGTTGGACTTGCCTGATCCAGCGCTGTGCTGAATGAGGTAGGTGTGGCCTGCTCCTTCGCGTTTGACCGCTGACAGCAGGCTACGAACGCCATCGAACTGGTGGTAGCGAGGAAAGATAAGCCGTTCTTTTTCAACGTCCTTTAATTCGGTGCCCGTCCAGATTTTTTCGGACTCAACCTGAATACAGAGATAACTTTGTAACAAATCCAGCAGGGTATCGGTCTGCCAGATGTCTTCCCATAGGTAATGGGTGCGGAAACCGTTGGGGTTAATGGGGTTCTCGATGTCTTGGTTGAAGGGGAGAAAGAACGTTTTGTCTCCGGCCAAGCGGGTGGTCATGAAGACTTTTTCGTTGCCCACGGCAAAATACACCAGGCAGCGCTTGAACCGGAACAGGGGATCATTGGGATCACGGTCTGCTTTGTACTGCTTTACGGCCTGTTCTACAAACTGCCCCGTGAGGGAGTTTTTGAGTTCGGCGGTGAGCAGGGGCAGCCCGTTGAGGAAGAGGGCCAGATCTAACTCGTTGGTGTTTTTTAGGCTGTACTGAAGCTGGCGAATCACCCCAAAGCGGTTTTGCTGATATTTGGCCCGATGATCGGAGTTCATGCCGCTGGAGGGGCGGAAGTAGGCCAGCTTGAATTTACACCCTCGGGTCTCAATGCCTTTGCGGAGCACCTCTAGGGTGCCCTTGCGGTCGATCTGGTTCTGTAGCCGCTCACAGAGTCGCCGCCCGGTTTCTTCGGCGGTGCCGTACTGTTTCTCTAGCTTCTGCCACTGATCGGGCTGGGTGGCCTGCACGAAGGCGATGAAGTCCTCTGGGATAAGGCACAGGGCTTTGTTGTAGCTGGATGGTGGGCGCTGGGTGTAGCCAGAACCGACGAGATGGTTGGTGATGTGGTCTTCAAAGCGCTTTTCGGTGGGATGGGCTGGCGACATGGGACAACGGCGCGAGAACGGCAGGCGAACGGGGAAACGGCTGTAACCCTAAGTGTGCCCTCAACGACTAGCGGGGGTTCTATTTGGGGAGGACAATTCAAGAAAACATGATGTAGGGGGTTGGCGGTACGATTTTTCCTTGGCTGTAGATGGTTTTCCTTGCTTGAAGAGGAAATAGACAAACGCTAGGAGACTGTGACATTGACCTGTTGCTGCGGTTGAACCTGCAAGGGTTGTTGGATCTGGGCAAAAGCCTCATAGATATGGACTTCTGGGTTGACGGCCTCAAAACTTACCACTAGGCAGTAGGGCACAGTAGCTTCCGGGTCTTTGTTCCACCCTTCATGGCCCACCACAGCGATGCAAAAGCCCTCTCGGAGGTCATAGGACTTGACGATCGCCCAGTCTTTCTGGATGGTTCCTGCGCTTCTGGAGACTTCCTTAACAATGCCATCGATCCCTTGGGATGGCACTGTGCCATCATCGCGTCTTCTCGCCTGTCTTTTCCCTAGAGTCCAGGGAAAGCCGCCTTCCCCCTCCTCGGCGTCTGAGCTGGCTTGGTCGTACTCTTTGAGGACTTTTGCCAGGAAAGCGTCTGGGTCTTCTCCCCGTTTGCTACAGGCCCAATCGAGCCAGGTCGAGAGATACTTCCGGCGATTGCGACGGGTGCGCCGAGGCTCTGCGACGTAGGACAGGGTGATTTCGATGCGAATGTCGAAGCCTTCGCCTTCCCTGAGCAGGAATTCGGGGATTTGAACCTGATAGACCTTGGCTTGCCGAGCTTTGATGTATTCATTACCCGGAGTTGTGAGGGTGATACGGTTATGAGAATTGCCTAAAGCCCGATCAATATTTGGAATTCCGTAGCCCATTGTCCGCAAACCGTAATAGAGCTTCTCTACAGTCTCTTCTGTCCAACTGGGCAACCGAGCTGATTGAACAATTAGGGCGCGGTAGAGCAGAGCATTTTGTTCTGGGAATTCTGCTGCTAGGGCAGCTGCGATATGGGTGACTTTTGGGGCTGCAAATGATGTGCCTACAGTATCGCGACCAACGACTTTACCGCCATTTCGGACAGCTCGGACTAGTTCGGGGCAGACAGCCTCTGGTGTAGAAAAATTGGGCGAGTCATTAGAGTCAATGACGAGGTCTCCTCCATATTCAACAACCTCAGGCTTGATAGTGCCCCAGATGCCCAAGCCCGTACAAGAGAATGCGGAAGGATAATCTGCGTCCGCTAGTGATCTTACCGATGGTGAGTCATAGGTAGTGTGAGCTATTGAGCCAACCGTCAAAGCTTGGAGGCTTTGACCCGGATTAGCAATTCTTGTGGATGGCGAGAGTAAATAGTCTGGATAGTCTCTACCTGCATCTAAATGAGCCTTAATTGCTGGACGAGCAGGATAATTAGTAATTCCGTTGAGGTTACCAGCTGCCACAATCAGGAGAAGATCTCCCGCCCTATTCCAAGTGAGCTTATCGATAGCAGCAGCCCAAGCAGTCATAAATTGAGTGCGGTAAGGGGTAACGCTCGTAATTGAATGATTAAATAGACAGGTTCTTGTGCGCCCGAAATAAAAATCAACGATCTCTTCTAGAATCTCGGGCGGAAAAATATTTTTGGGAAGGTGATTATCGCGATTTAGAATCCTAGCATTTTGGAGCCAACAGATCGGCTGAAGTTGCCCCGTTCGAGGAACCCCACGAGGATATATGACCGCTCCAGCGACCCTAGTACCGTGTCCTCCATTTGGAACGTAGTCTGCTGTCTGATTGAACTCTCCTGGCACCCAGGATCTCGAATTGGCGTAATCAATTGCCGCTTTGAGTAATGGGTGGCGTTCTTCTATACCACTGTCGATAATGCATACCCTGGAGGCTCCAGGTTCTGGGGAACCAAGGACGAAACTATCTCGATCTTCTCCTATAGCATCCGGATTAACCGGAGGAAGGGCAATGTCCTCATACTCTGACACATCGAAGATGTAAGGAAAATTAAGAACAAGGTCTCTTAGCCCCTTTCCAGAAATGCGAATTCGACAGGAGAAGCTATCAGGCAGGCGCGACACCCCTAATTCCACACCGGCAAAGTTATGAAGTATTTCGCCTTCATAGGCATAAACGAATTCTTCGAGCTGATCAGAGCGCTTGAGATAGAGGGTGTCCCATTCTTGAGGCGTTAAACTATGCTTATCCAGCCACCACTCTACACGCTCCTGAAAATTTTCGTCTGTCTCCAACTCTTTGCGTTTAGGGCATTGAGAGTATAGGTGTTGAATATCGATGCAGGAGATACCGACATCGACAATGTATTCTTGATTGTCAGTAATCTGATCCCATTCGGCTTTGAGTCTTTCAGACAGAATATACTCTGGTCGGCGGGTGCCTTCGATGAGTTTCCAAACTCCTGGAACCTTGCTACCATTGCGCTCAGACTTAATAAATTTTTCAATCTTCTTTCTGAGTTCAGATAGGCCTGTATCCGCTGAAGCACCGATAATGTACCCTTCTTCCAAATCGGCAACTATTTCAATTCCAAAGCTGCTCAGGGCTTCAGCATCGAAGGTATCAGGATCAATTTGAAGAATAAATGAAATGATATCTGGGAGGATGGGCTTACCTTCTTGCTGACGTTGTTTCTGTTCTTTATTCCAGTTGGCAACAATTAAGTCAGCAGAAGATTTAAGCCTACTTCCGTGACTTTCAGAATCTTCTATATTTGCCGCAGTTCTTGAGGAGACTTTGTACTCGTACACATCAAAAATATAGGGAAAATTAAGAACTAGATCTCTTAATCCCTTGCCAGAAATAGAGATTCGGCAAGAGAAGCTATCGGGCAATCTTGAAATGCCTGAATTAGGTTCGGTCGAGTTACGGAGTATTTCGCCTTCGTAGGCATAAACAAATTCTTCAAGCTGCTCTGATCGTTTTTGATAGAGATCATCCCATTCATGAAGCGTTAGGTTGTACTTATCTAGCCACCGTTCTACGCGCTCCTGAAATTTTTGATTCGTTTCAGATTCCCGTCGTTTAGGGCATAGAGAATACTGCTCTTGAATATCGACACAAGAAATGCCCACATCAACAATATATTCCTGGTTATCCTGAATCTGATCCCATTCGTCTTTAAGTGCATCGGAGAGGATGTACTCTGGGCGACGAGTACCTTCAATAAGTTCCCAAATTTCGGGAACCCTGCCGCCACCTCGTTCAGAATTAATAAATTGCTCGATTTTCTTTCTGAGCCCGGACAGTTCCGTGTCTGCTGAAGCACCAATGATGTAGCCTTCTTCTAAGTCAGCAACGACTTCGATCCCAAAGCTCTTGAGGGAATCGGCATCAAAGGAGTCAGGATCAACGTGAAGAATAAAGGAAACAGCGTTGGGAAGGTCAGGCTTGCCTTCTTCCTTCCGCTTGTCCTGCTCTTCTTGCCAGTTGGTCGTAATTAAATCAACCGAGGATTTTAGTCTGCTTCCATGACCTCCAGCATCTCCTTGATTCGCAGCAGTCCTTGGAGAAGCTTGTCTGACGCCTCTAAGCGAGGCAGCAATCCCTTGTTTGGCTAATCGAAGTGGTAGATGGGGAAAATTTGAGGCGTTATCCGGCATGGGAAATTAGGACATCTTGGATGGCGTCTTCCAAATGTTCTTGGATGACTAGGTCTTCTCTGTCTAAAATGGCACGCTTGGCAGCATTTTGTGCAATCTTCACAATTTGAGCAGCAGAAACGCCGACTAGCTTTTGTACAGTCGCGTCCCAATCGACCGAACCGACCTCGACCGATGCTAGGGTCTGCTTTAGGATGGCACGGATTTCTGGCCTTTCAGGCTTGGGAACTTCGATCACGTCGTCAAACCGTCGCCAGACGGCTTCATCCAAAAATTTGGTTAAATTGGTGGCGGCGATGAGCAGCCCGTTCGACACCTCATACTCATCCAGCAACTGGAGGAAGGTGTTGACGACTCGTTTGATTTCGCCGACTTCCTGGGCGTCTTCGCGGGACTTGGCCAGGGCATCGCATTCGTCGATGAACAGCAAGCAGGGATTGACAGCAGCAGTCTCGAAGACTTCCCGGAGGTTGGTGGCAGTTTCGCCTAGGTAGGAAGACACCATCGCGTCAAAGCGGACTTTGACCAGGGGCAGCCCTGTGTTCCAGGCGATGCGCTCGGCTCCCATGGTTTTGCCGCACCCTGGGGATCCGTACAGCAGAATTTTCTGGCGATACTTCAGACCGTAGTGAGCCAGTCGGTCGCGGGCAACATACTCTCGCTCGATGCGGCAGAAGCGCTCTTCAACGGCATCGGATAAAACCATGTGATGCCGCAGATGATCATGGGGAACCGTCACGACGAAAGAATGGTTGAAGCGCCGATGGCTGGATAGCGGCTGTAGGGTCTGTGCCGCCGTCGAGCTGAGGGCAGAGCGTTGGGAGGTCGCTGAAGCCTGTTTGGGCTGAGGCGCTGGGGACAACGGCTCGGCGTTGGCTAGGCGGGTGCTCTTTTGCAGGATGGCGTCAAGCTGCTCGGCCAGCTTGATATGGCCCAATTTCCGCTCTTCGGCGATGACAATAGACAACATGCTCTGTATTGCCTGTGAATCGTCACTGGCAACGGCCCGGAACAACCTTTTGAGCACGTCTCCTTTCATGGTTTGCTTGCGATGGTTCAAGAACCGGCCTAGAGGGTGATTGCGGCCCTATCTTTAAGATACCTAAACTACCTGCCAGAAATTTAACCGTAACAGCCAGCACATAACACTTCACATGGGTAGATCTGGCCCTGCCTCGTTGCTGGGAGAATGCTGGCCAGACGACCTAGGGGCGGGTGCTACACCTCAAGGGGTGGGGTTGTTACGACCAGGGCACCTGGGGTTCCTTGCGTTACAATATGCAAAGGCCATCGGGAAACGCCCACACCAAATCTTTTAGGTTTTCAAGCTTCCCAGCCGAAGGGACGACCCCTGCCCCGATGGTCCGATGCCTTGTTTTCGTTATCGGTCTGATTGTTCTGGCCCTGCCCAAAAAGCGTCCTCCCAGCATCTGTGGAGGAAAGGAGGTAAAGCCTATGAAAATGATCCAGCGATTTCTGAAAGTACCGCCAGTGGCTCACTTTGCTGGCCTATGCACCTACTCGGCAGCCGTTCTGGCTAATTGGTGGACGTCAGGGGTCTTTTCAATCGCTACAAGTCGGTAGTCAGAAGGGGGAGGACAACTCTGATGTCCTCCCCCTTTTTAGGTTGTGGTGTGGATCTCCCTGATTTCCCACTCCTCCCCGGCAGTTTTGTCAATATATTCTTCTTCTGTACCAAAGATATCTATATACCTAGGCGAAGTGGGATAGTCGCGTTAGGGTTTCGCATAGCTACCAGCTCTAAACACTCATTTTTTGAATACTAGCTAGCAGTTATATTTGAGTCTCCAATGCTCATCGAGTGCTTCTTTGATTAACTCCCATTCATCAGATTGAACAAGAGCCTCAATCAATCTTTGGGCAGCTTGTCGCAAAATGTCTGCCGCTAGTTCTACCCGCTCTGAGTTACCAAGCTGCTCATGCCACTGGGCAGTTCTTTCTGTGCTAATTGTCTTTCCCAAAATTGGTGTCTGCCTTTCAGGTATTAAGGCTTCTTTATCCTTCCAAATAACCTGATTGCGATCATCAGTACCAATTCCCAAAATCCCGATGGTTTTGACTGGATATACATCAGGGATAGGTAACTGTCCCTGATTTGGTAGGATTAGTTGCATTGGAGCTTGGGTAGCCACCTGTTGAAGATCTGATTGCTTGATCAGTTGATCCCTAGAGATAGATTTAGAAGGTGGACGTGTCTTCAAATCCCAATACTCTACTGTGCCGGAGTTGTCGTTAGACAAAATAGCGATATCTGACCTGCCACCCAAACCATAGATTATAGATTTAGGAAACGAATCAGTCATTTCAGTTTGAGGAATGCTGTTTATCCACAAGCCTGATTCTCCAACTTCATAGCCTAATATCCTTCCACGACTGTCAAAGAAAGTTCTCGCTACCTCGGCGTATTGTTTTACGTAGGACAGAATATTTTTCTGCTGGTCTTTAGCCAACTCAAGATTTGGGCCAAATCGCCAATCTATGAATGAGGGAAGAAGAGTAGACAATTCAACCCACTTCCCAAAAGAATTGTCATTTATCTCTCGCCAGGGTTTTGTTTTACGAATCTGTCTCTTATAAAAAGGGAGGTCATTTATGCCAAGACGATTTCTGCTTTCCGGCTTTTTAGAAATCTTTGACAAGAAATCGTTTTTCTTGTCTTCTAAAATACGAGGAGAAGCGTTATTAGAACCACACTTACATATTTCGTTAAGGATATAATCCCAGGTCTTTGTCGTAGCCAATATAAATATGACATCTTTGTTATAGCTCCAAGATATTTCAAAACTACCTCTAAATCCCATTCCAGTCAAAATAAGTGGCGGAGTTCTTTTTAGACTGATGTGCCGCTGAACAAAGTTAATCTCACTTAGCAACTGTTGTCTTAGGCTTGCTTTCCATTGAAGATTGTTTGGATTTCTCACAGTTATTTCTCTCTTTTCTATTTCAAGAATTCTATTTTAATTATGATGTCTCGTCAACTGGCACCTCCAGCTTTCCGGTTACGGCTGCGGTAATCAATGACTGGCGATATTCTTGGAGTCTTTCGATTTGTGAGTATATTTTTTTGATTGACTGATCAATCTTTTGCTTTTTCCTCAGCAGAAGAGCCATGACTGCCCTTTGTTCTTCTATTGGTGGAACTGTAGTAATCATTCCCTTGACATCATTCATTCCAATTGTAGGAATTGTTGATCCTGCGGTTAAACGATATAGTTCTCCCTTCATTGCATACATGACATGAAGCACGAAGGTGTTCAGCATCTCAGTTTTACAAACCCAAGCAATAATATGTTGAGATACAGCCATAGGCTTTGTGGTTATAGCCGCAAGCCCCACTCTAGCTCCATCTCTATTAAAAACGACGGCTCCAGCTTCTATCAAATGGGCCGAAGAATTAGCCATCCCGTATTCACTAATTTTTATTTTTGTATCATCAATATAATCACTTTTTTCCAAAGTCTTTGTGTCATTCAATGACACCCAAGGGATAGTACATTCTTCATCATCCCAATAACTTTCTTCAGATTTTCTTGGAGTATGCCCTGTTTCGAGATCACAAACATACTTCAATCGCTTAGCTTCCCAATGCTCTGGAATCTCACCAATCCAGGGGATGCCGGAGTCCTTCATGGGAACATTGGGGTTTAGCCCCTTGGTAACGGCCTGGTTGATGAGGGCGGCGCGTTTTTCTTCGAGAAGCTCGATAAGGCGCTGTTTTTTGGCAATGAGCGTGTCGATGGCTGCGGTTTTGCGATCAAGGAAATTTGCGATTTCCTTCTGCCTTACTAGAGCAGGTAAACCTACAACCTCATCAAAATAATATTGTGAATCAAGGTTTTGAATCCCTGTAGTCTGCTTAATGGCTCTAGTGTTTACACGACCTGCGTAAAGATGTGCATGGAGATAAGTCAAGAAACGCGGATCGCAAGAATCGTCAATCTCTACGCGGGCAACAAAATTAGAACATACCGCTGGCCCATCATGGTCATATATTACAACTGCTCCAACAGGTTGTAAGTCCCCACCACCAGACTTTTCAATCAATAAGTCTCCCTTTTTCAGAGTGCGCCCAACTCTATGACTTAGAGGAACGTTTCTAAAAGTAGGGTCATTAAGAGAAACTCTGAAAGCTGTTCTGTCAAAGTCTGTGACACGAACACAAATAATATCCTTGGAATCTTGTTTGGGTTCGTCACCCCAGATCCCATTTTTAATTTGCTTCGTTGTTCTCTTTAATCTAGCTAATTGCCAGTCGGATGGAATGGAACCGACCCAAGGAATTTGTTCTGGATTAATATCCGTAGATTGAATCACTATAAAATTTCCTCCAACATCCCCCGAATCTCCTCTTCCAAATCTCGAATCTCCGCCTCAATTTCCCCTAACGGTCTCGGTAGCACGTACCCTTTCAGGCAACATCAAAACTTGTTAAGTAGCGCGTTGGCCCTGGAGGACACACCAACATACCAAACCCTGCATCAAGGGTGGTGAGATCTACATCGCGTTGAACCTCTACGCGAATCGTAGCGCCTTCTAAGGTAAAGATGAGTTGACTACCAGGCGTGATTCCCAACTGCTCACGAATATCAGCAGGTATCACAACCTGGCCTTTAGCGGAGACGGTCACAGTAGACATAGGGCTCATGTTTAATCGCGTAAGAAAATTTTATCGCAGCCATTGTAAGGTGAAGCAGCCTACCAAGAATCCGATTCTGCGAATGTTTCGCCTAGCCTACGGGTCAGTCATCCATTACAAAACCTCCTCCAACATTCCCCGAATCTCCTCTTCCAAATCCCGAATCTCCGCCTCAATTTCCCCTAACGGTCTTGGCGGCACATACTCATAAAAATGCCGGGTAAACGGTATCTCATAGCCAATCTTCGTTTTGCTCTCATCCACCCAGGCATCCGGCACATGGGGCAGCACCTCCCGCGCCATATACGCCTCAACATCATCCGTCAGCGGCACATTCTCATAGTCTCGCAGTTCCGGGTCGGGTTCCGGGTTGCCGTCCTTATCCTTACAAATCTCCGCCGTTTCATCCCGCTCCCCCAGGGCGCTGATCATCGCCTTCAAAATCGGGGCCGGGAACTTCACACCCTGGGCCTTCGCTTCCCGCTTCAGGTCTTTCAAGAAGATGGCCCGATCTTTATATAGCTTGGTGCCATCCAGCGCCTTCAGCACCGCCAAATACTGGGCCTGCTCCTGCCGTCCGGCCTCAATATCCTCCTGGCGCTTGGCGGCGTCCTTCTTCTTGCTTTCCACCAGGCTGATCCAACTGCGCTCTTCCCTCAGCCGCCGCAGCCGTTCCTCACTCACCTGAAAATTTAGCCGTAGCGGGCGTTCTACGGTAATGCGCCAGTAGCCAAACTCTTCATCGTTAAAGATCTTGACTTCCTTACTTTCCTCAAAGGCCGTGTAGAGCTGGGTTAGCTCCTGAATGTGCTCCGGCGACAGCTCCTTGCGCTTATCCCCCAAAGATTTCCGCATCTTGCGGAAATGGCTCACCCCATTAATAAGCTGCACCTTGCCTTCCCGGTGGGGCGGCTTTTGGTTTGTCACCAGCCAGATGTAGGTGTTAATGCCCGTGTTGTAAAACATCTGGTCGGGTAGGGCCACAATCGCCTCCAGCATGTCATTTTCGATCAGCCAGCGGCGAATGTTGCTTTCCCCGCTGCCCGCTTCCCCGGTAAATAGGGGACTGCCGTTGAAAATAATGGCAATCCGGCTGCCGTTGGGCTCCATCTTAGAAATCATGTGCTGCAAAAACAGCAGCGCCCCATCATTAATGCGTGGCGTGCCCACAGAGAAGCGACCCGCTGGGTTTTGGGCCTCTTCGTCGATAAAGGCTTTCTCACTCTTCCAGTTCACCCCAAAGGGTGGATTGCAGAGCATGTAGCGAAACGTCTCGCCCTTGAAGCGGTCGTTGGTAAAGCTGTTGCCCTCCCGAATGTTCTCTGGGTTCTCTCCGGTCACCAAAAAGTCAGACTTCGACACGGCGTAGGTCTGCTCATTCAACTCCTGACCATAGAGCTGAATGGTAGCCTGATCGTTAATGTGGTTGAGGATGTGATCTTTGGCAATGGTGATCATCCCGCCCGACCCGCAGGCGGGGTCAAAAATCTTGCGGATAATGCCTCGCCCCTGTAGCTCATTGCCATGCTCGGCAAAAATCAGGTTACACATCAGCCGAATCACCTCGCGGGGGGTGTAGTGGTGTCCGGCGGTCTCCCCAGTGAACTGGTTGAACTTATAGAGCAGATGCTCGTAGATGTAGCCCATATCGTGGTTGCTCACCACACTGGGGTGAAGGTCGATCTCCACAAACATTTCGATCAACCGCTTCAGCAGATTGTTCTTTAGCAGCTTGGCCACCACCTGGTCTAGCTGAAAGTTCTGCAAAATATCGCGCACGTTGCTGCTGTAGCTCTGGATGTAGAACTTAAAGTTCTCCTCCAGGGCCGCCTCATTGTCGGCTAGGCGCTTGAGATCAAACTCTGAGGTGTTGTAGAAGCCCAGCCCGTCGGTCACATCCAGCAGCAGCAGATCGAGATCCGCTTCGGGCAGATCGTCTTTGAAGGTAGCGTAGTCCTGACGTACCCGCTGCCGAATTCCATCGATGTAGGTGCAGTCTAGCCGTCGCAGCACCACAAAGGGCAGCACCACATCCCGAAACTCGTTGTGCATGAAGGGGCCAAAGAGGATGTCGTCGGCCACCTGCCAGATAAAGTTGGCCTTATCCTGAAACTGGACAACATCTGAAGTTTGAACCATGGGAGCGTAGACGCCAGAGTGATTTGAAGACAAACCGTGCCTAGCCTCAGCCGCAGAGGTGTCCTGGTAAGGCCAGAACCCCCAGGCCGAGGCTGGTATTTAACTCTACTGCCACAAAGGACAGAGTAAGGACATTCTTAGGATTCCTCTCAGGATGTAAAACCGATCTAGGCTGGGGATGGCCCCTCTGATCCGCAGATAGGGCTGAGCTATAGCTTCACAACCTGCTTTTGAAACTCGGCCAGGTCAGCAAAGGCTTTACCGCATCTAAGACATATCCCAGCCCCCCACTCTGCCGGTATCGGAAAGGAAGCCTTACAGCAGGGGCAACGGGACAGCAGGGCCAACCCATGGGGTTCACAGTAGGCGGTTGCCTTGTACTGCCAATGCGTCCGATGGTGGGGCTGCTCGGCATAGCAAGCCGCACACAGGCGGATGGTATGGACAACCGAGCAAATTTCCATCGTCATCAACCACTAAAATATCGGCTGGAGTATAATCCATCTGCCAGACTTGATTACTTTCCTCAACCTCCAAGTCATCTCCATCTTTAGTGTTGAGAATCCGTTTTTAACCCTGCCATCCTGAAGACCTGGGCGCTTTGTGTTCGCTGTTCTATCCCCTCTGCGGATGAATCATCCTGGAAGGACTAGGCTGGCTGGGCTGTTGTTTGGGGCTGGCCCATTGCACAAAGCGTTCCACCAGTCCTGGAACTAGACGTTGGCCCAGTACGGCTACTCGGCTTTGCCAATCCACTAGAATTTCCGTTTGCCCCTGGCCCAACCCTTGCAGTAGGGCGGCGGCAACCCGGTCGGCTGAGGCCGGACGCATCCAGCGGAACCTCTCTAGGCCACGCACCATATCGGTATCTGTGAGGGAGGGTAACAGGGCCACCACGCGCACCCGATGGGGGGCTAATTCGCTGCGCAGGGCTTGGGTGAAGCCCAGGATGGCAAACTTAGTGGCGGAATAGGTGGCCATGGTAGGTGCCGCCACCTTGCCCATCAGGCTAGAGACATTGACAATGCAGCCCTCGCGGCGGGCCACCATGCGGCGGGCGACTAGGCGAGTGACGGTATATAGCCCCAACAGGTTGGTGTCGAGTTCCGCCTGTACCTGATGCAGAGATGCCTGTAAAAAGGGCGCTTGGTGGGCCACTCCGGCACAATTCACCAGCAGATGAATGGGGCCGTGTTGTTGCCAGGTCTGGGCAATGGCTACATTCACCGCCACGGCCTGAGTCAGATCCAGCGGTAGGATAACAGCCTTCGCCCCCCGCTGTTCTACCTCGGTAGCCACCTGGGCCAATCGTCGGCTATCACGGGCCACGAGTACCAGGCATTGGGCACCGTGATCGGCCAAGGCTAGGGCAATGGCGCGGCCAATGCCCCGCGAGGCTCCAGTAATTAAGGCCGTTTTGCCGCTGACGGCATTCGTCGGCCTAGACGCACCAAACGGTATTTGGGAAGGTGTCTCAGTTGCGATCAAAGCAGGGGTGGCCGTAGATAGGGCACTAGGATTTCGTCGTCCCATCCACAAATGGGACATCAGATCAGTCAAAACTTTCATGGAGTTACCTCCGACTGAAGGGCTGAAGCATTCAGACCGCGTGATGATTGTTGGGTGGCCATGGCGAAACAGACTCGCGGATAAATGCCATGGCAGAAGGCCGTAGAACCGAGTCCTCAGGTGCAGCAAGACAGCGGTGGCCTACCCGTTTCTTAGAAAGGAAAAATTAGTTTACCGAAATCGTGATGTTTCGTGACGTAATCATGGTGGCTGTTCTCCTAGCGAAGGACTATCCGAACCAATGAATACTGACCTTAGCACCGGGATCAGCCCTCGACCACCATTCTGAGAAACAGGGCCGAATTGTATTTTTTCTCAATAAGTTTCTCATAATGCCAGACTCAACCCAGCGCCCGACAACAAAGGCTGATTTTACTGCTGCCAGAGAATTTTGGTCGGTGTCTGCTCGCCCAACTTCACTGGCCACTCTATGAGAAACCCTGAGCCCTGGGAACCCAATTCTGATGGCTCAATTTTGGAAACCTGCGCGATGATAGGGCTTAGGTTTGTGGGAATACGGCAATGAATCGCTATGCCTTGGGCGCTGCCATGGCGCTGCTGTTACTGCTTGCGCTGTCGGGGACAGGGGGGATCAATCGGCTGTTTCGAGGTAACGACCAACTGCGGGGTGGGTTGCGGGCCGATGATACCAACCTTGGCACCCTGCCCATTGAACAGGCCGGACAGGCGGTGCAGCGCCAAGGGTCGGCCTCTGGCGGGGTACCCATGAACCCGACCAATCTGCCCCCTAGCGGGGATCTCACGCCCACCACGAACGGCGGGTTCACCACCCCAGCGGGAACCCCACCCGCCTTCAGCCCCACTCAGCCTGGAACACCCCAAAACGTGGTTCCGCGCCAGGGAATCACGACCCTACCCGCGCCCCTTGGCGATATTGCTCCGGTACAGCCCGACTTGGTGCGACCCGACCCAGCCCCCCCCGTCACCGATGACCCCGAACTAGAGTCCATCCCGGCCCTGTGGTAGGTTGGCCCTCACCCTAAATCCCTCTCCCAAGTTGGGAGAGGGACTTTGAAGCATCCGGCCTCCCTCTCCCCGTGGGAGAGGGGCTGGGGGTGAGGGCCACTCCCACGCTTCCCGCAAACTAATCCCCTTGTCCTCTCTTGTTTCGCAATGTCTGCTGTGCCACCTAAACTTCGCCCCTACCAGGTTGAACTGATTAACGACCTCTACCGCAAGCTGAATGAGGGCCATAAGCGGGTGGCCATTGTGGCGGGCACCGGGGCCGGAAAAACGGTGATTAGCGGCCAAATTTGCGCCCATGCGGAGGCGGCGGGTAAGCGGCTGATGTTTTTGGTGCATCTGGACGTTTTGGTGGGCCAAACCTACGAAAAAATGAAGTCTTTTGGGTTGCACTGCGGCTTCATCAAGGCGGGCTGGGAGGAAAACCGCGACGCCCCGATTCAGATTGCCAGCATTCAAACCATGGCCAAACGCCGCTGGTGGAAGCAGTGGCCCGCCGATGTGGTGTTCTACGACGAAGGCCACATCACCCTCTTCAGCCAGGTGGGCAAGTCGGTGCTAAAGACCTTTCCCAACGCCACCCACCTAGTGATGACCGCCACCCCCGAACGCCTCGGTAAAGAGCAACTGGGGGACGTGATGGAGACCCTGGTGGCCTCCCCGGTGCCTAGCACCTTGCAGCACATGGGCTACCTCGCCCCCATGAAGTACTACAGTATGCCCCCCGATGGCGTCGCCAACCTCAAGGACGTGAAAACCGTCGGCGGCGACTACGACGAAGCGGGCCTGAAAAACGCCTGCGACCGCCCGGAACTAATCGACAAAATCGTCACCGAATGGCAGCGCCTCTGTCCCGGCAAACGCACCATCGCCTTTTGTGTGGATCTGGAACACGCCCGCCATGTGGCCAACGCCTTCCACGCTGCTGGCATCCCCGCCGCCACCGTGGAAGGGGGTACGCCGATCAAAGAACGTCAGCAGATGTACCAGGACTTGCGCCAGGAGAAAATCCTGATGCTCACCTCCTGCAACGTGATCAGCATCGGCTTTGACGAACCCAGCGTAGAAGTCGGCCTGTTACTGCGGCCCACCCAATCCAGCGCCCTGCACCTGCAACAAATTGGCCGCGTCATGCGGATTTCGCCCCAAACGGGCAAGGGCTACGGCATCATCCTCGACCAGGCCGGGAATCTGGAACGACTGGGCTTTCCCGAAGACATCAAGGACTACCACCTGCCCGTGCAGCAATCCGGCGGCGGCAGTGGTAAACCTGCCCCCACCAAACCCTGCCCCCAGTGTGGACGGGTGGTGCTGTCCTTCATTGCCAAATGCCCCGACTGCGGCCATCAGTGGATCACCGAGCGGCCCCTAAACCTAGAGGATATGGTGGAAATCTACTCCGCCGCCCAGGCTCACCAAATCAACGACCTACCCACCCTGGTGGAACTGTTCCACAGCCACCGCCGCCGTGCCTACCTGCGCCGCAACGCCCCCACCTGGGCCGAGCGATCCTTCTGGGAACACTGCGGACGCTGGCCTAAGGATTCCTGGTGTTTTGGCTCCCTCTTTGGCCCCCGCCCCACCCCTCAGCAGATGATGGAGTATTGGGAATACCTACAAAAAAGTGCCAAACGCCTCGGCAAACGCCAGGACTGGATTGTGCAGGAGTTTGAAAAGGAATGCGGCCCCGGCAGTGTTCAACGGCTAGCGGGGTTTCGGCAGGCAATGTAGTACTCCTAAGCAGAAAGCCCCAACGGTGGACAATCTCATCTATGGCGGATTTTACGTGAGTGAATTACATGACGATGATCCCCCCTAGCCCCCCTTGAAAAGGGGGGAACCGGAGCGGAGTCAAAGTCCCCCTTTTTAAGGGGGATTTAGGGGGATCTCCAAGGACTTACGGCATGAAAACAAGATGTGTATAAACAGTAGCCTGGTGGAAGAGGGGCTAGGGGTGTAGCTTGCTTCCCGCAGGGTGGGCTGTTGAGGTGTAGGACTGTTGAGTTTAACCCGAACCAAGGTTATCCCAGGCTTCATCCATCAACTGCCGCACGTCTTTGAGTTGGGCCATGGCGTATTGCCAATGACCATAGCGGCCATCGGCGTTGACGGCCTCCACCCAGCGCTGCCCTGCGGCCTTTTTGAGGTCTCGCTGAAGATCCCAGCCCTTGGTTTCCAAAATGAAGTGGTGGGGGGTGGGGGTCTTGAAACGGATGATGAAGTCGGGGATGTAGTCGTGGGGGTAGCCGTCTTTGCCGAGGTAGGGGATGGTGAACCGCAGCCCCTCGTTTTTGATGAAGGCGGCGGTGCCGGGGTGGGTGTCGATGATGTAGGCGGCGGCCTGCTCCCATTGGTGGGTGTCGGCAACGACGTAGTTAGTGTGGCTGTGGATTACCTCTCGGACGGATTTGCTCGTCCAGAAGTCGATGTCGTCGGTGGTGCAGAGTCCTCGGTGGGTTTCGTATTTGGGCACTTCGGGGGCTTCGCCTTCGTCAGTGTCGGGGCGGATGGCCTGGGTGAGTTGATCCACCACAAAGCCGTAGTAGGGCGACAAAAACACGTCCAGAATATTGGCAGGGGCGACGGGGTGTACCTTGTCCCGTAGGTAGCGATCACAGATCATCCGCAACTGGGGAAACAGCACATGGGCCGGAGCCTCGTAGGTGCCGCTGGCGATGTAGGTGCGGGTGAGGGTGCTGGCCAGGTCAAACACCAGTTCTTGAAAGCGTCGCCCCTGGCGAAAGGGGTTGAGGGTAATGCTTTCTAGCCTGCCGGGGCCAGAGAGGGAGGCCCGCCCTTGGTTGTTGGGGATGGTGGCCTTCATTTCCACCTCTGGGGCAATGGTGAAGGGATCTAGCTCTAGCGGACTGACGGCCTCCCAATCTACCCGCACCCGGTTTTTAACCGCCTGGGTATAGCCCTGCACCAGGGGAATTTCGATCCGGTATGGGGATTTACCGGGGACGGCATAGACCCGATAGCGCTTTTGCTTCTGGGGTTTGGCGTTGGTGGGGTTGGCTTTGTAGGGGATGATCTCGAAGGGCACTCCAAACACCTTGGCCACTTCTTCGCCAAATTGGCTTTGCTCGTTGAGGGTATAGTCTGCTCGCCGCAGGGCACGCCCCACCACCTGCTCACACAGCAGTTGAGACATAAAGGGCCGAATGCCAATCACATGGGTGACGGTGTTGCAGTCCCAGCCTTCGGTGAGCATTCCCACGGAGATGATGCAGCGGATATCGCGACCGGGGGGATGGAGGGGCCGATGGAGTTTTTGGGCTAGGGCAGCAAAGCCTTCGGGGTAGATGGGGCAACCTTGGCGGTCGGTGGGCCAGGTGAGGCGACCGACGGTATCGAGGGTAAAGCGCATCCATTGGGCTTCGTCGGAGGCGGAGGCTCCCGATTCCATGTCCTGGGCGACTTTGGAATCGACGCGGATAGTGTTGATGCAGTCGGCGGTGTTGCGAAAGAGTTCCACCTTGCAGGGGGAAATGTTGGAGGCTTGTTTGCCCTCCGCCATCCATTCGTAGAGGGTTTTGGCGATGGCGGTGTTTTTGCACACCACAATGAACACGGGCGGACGGGGATCGTCCCGGTTGGGATCGTTGGCCCAGTCTTCGGTGAGGGCGGCCCATTCGGCCCCTAGCATGGTGATCGGGTGTTGGGCATACTTCAGCACCGCATCGGGTTTGGGGTTGGCTTTGTTGCTGCCCCGCTCCTTGGTGCTCATCCGCTCCATAATCCATTTCCAGATGTTGAAGTAGCCCGGTACGTCTTTGCCCGTGCTGTCGCGCACCGCCAGTTGGGGCACCTTCACCAGTCCAGCTTCGATGGCATCCATCAGGCTAAAGTCGGACACAATCCAGGGAAAGGGTTTGTTGGCGTTGTGGCCCATGCGGCTGAGGTAGTAGGGGGTGGCCGATAGGTCTACACAGAGGTTGATGCCCCGCTGTTTGTGGATGCGGTCTAGACCCTCTACCCAAATGGTGGCTTCCTGGGTTTGGTAGTCGTCATCTTCTTCGGGGGCGTCTTCCCACAGGCTGGCCTGGTCGTCGTCGGGGGCGTTGGGGTGGATGCGATAGGCATGGTGGGCTTCGTCGTTGAGTACCAGAATGTTTTGTTTGCCGCCTACCGCTCGGCCTAGGATGCGTTTAATCCAGGCGGTTTCGCTTTCTAAATACCGAAAGGCCACCACCTTAGCCGCTGTGAGGTTGCCTTGGGTATCGTAATTTTCGCCGCCCTCGGCTACCCGCAGTTGCCCTAGGGCCACCTGTTTGCGGTAGGTGTCTAGATCTAAATAGCGGCGACCCCTGGCGGTGGTGTTTTTGTCACCAATGCGGATGACTTCGGTGGTTTGCACCTGCACGCCCACCCGTGTCACCTTGGCGGGGGCATCTCCGGCGGTTTGGGGGGTGCGCCGTTCAAACAGGTGCCAGTTCATCACCAACACGCGCCCTCGCCGCAGGTCGTCCATCAGGTGGGCGGGCACCAGGTCGCGGCTGCGGTAGAGGCTGGCTTCGCCCAGGTCGGGGTTGAGTTCGGCCAGTCGGTCGCGGATGGTGACGTTGGGGCACACGATGAGCACCACGTCAGAAAAGCGGGCATCGCCCCGGTCATTCACTTTGTTGAGAATGCTCCAGGCGGCCAGCATGGCCATGACGGTGGTTTTGCCGCCCCCGGTGGCAATTTTGCAGGCATAGCGGGTAAAGGCCCGAACGCCGTCTTGCCATTGCTGTTCGGTGGGTTCGTCGGTGGGGATGGTGATGCCCTGGCGCAGGTCGGATCGGGCTTCGGTGAGAAAAATGATGGTTTCTGCGGCTTCCCGCTGGGCAAAAAAGAGTTGTTGTTCTCGCCCCGGATCGTTCCACAGCTTTAGCAGTTCTTGGGTGGTGCGGGTGGTGCCGGGGTAGCCCTCGTTGCGCCATTCGTTGACCCTGGCCCGAATGTGGTTGACCAAGACCATCAGGTAGGCGTTATCAAAGCCGCGATGATCGTGGCCAAGGGGTAGGTCTTTGCAGGGAAAGAGAATCTCGTTTTGGGTGTCCCAGGGTTTGGATTGATCTCGCGGTGGATACACAATGGACGGTCGCCGCCCATCCAGCAATTGGGGTGGATCGCCCTCGCGGATAAACCAATAGCGGTCTGGCGCATCAAAGGGAGAATTTAGGATAGGAGTATCAACTTCGTAGGTCATAGAAAGTAACCGTGCAAATAACTGTTAAATCTCTCTTTCGTAGGTTGGGTGGCGCGATAGCAGAACCCAACAAATCTACGGGGTAAATCGAGTTGGGAGTTGGGTTTCACGTCGTTTCGCCCAATCGACTGCGGCTGAGGGTAATTCAGGAAAATCGCTACAATGGGCCTTAGCTCCCTTCGTTTCTAGAGCAATCGTTGTATGGTTCTCTCGACCCTGCCAATCCAGACGGATACTTGGATAGCGGCCACTTGGGAAGATTTTGTTGCCACCATGGGCGATCCCCAATATCGCGAGGGACGGGGCTATTTTGACCACGACGAAATGAGGGTGGAGATGGCGGCTTTGGGGGCGGGGCACGGGCGGCAAAATACGGTGATCGCCAATGTAGTGAACCTATTTGCGCTGGTCAAGGGTCTGCGAGTGGCGGGGTTTACCAATTGCAGTTTCTATAGGGCTGGGGAGCAAGGATGCCAGCCGGATGTGGCCTTTTATTTGGGGGAAGGCTTTAGTCTGCCGCCCCAGGACAATGCGCCCATCGACGTTAACCGCTATGGCCCGCCCACCTTGGTGATTGAAGTGGGGGCCAGTTCCTTCCGGGACGACCTGGGGGCAAAGCGGTTGCTCTACGAGCGGTTGGGGGTAGCGGAATATTGGGTGGTTCATGTCGCAGAGCGGCGGGTGATTGCGTTTTCGGTGGTGGATCGGCGCAGTGGCGAGGTGGCCGTGTCGGAGGTGTTGCCCGGTTTGGAAATGGCGGTGGTCATAGAAGCCCTAGGCCGTTCGCAAACGGAGGATGACGGAACGCTGATGCGGTGGCTGATGGAGCGCTTTCAACCTGGGCAGGGCTTGGGTTAAGGGGAGCAGGGTTTTGCGGATTCATCCCACGTTGTTTACCTCCCCAAGGGTTTAACGACTAACAATTCATTGCCCCGGTCGTCGATGACTTTGACGGCAACCTGGCGATGATCTCCGGCTTCAAAGGGGGCGCTGGTGGTTCCGGCGAGGTGATCCCAAACGGAGTCTTCATAGGTGCCTTTGAGGGCTTTTTTGAGGCTATCCCAGGCGGCGGTGCGAGGAAAGAAGGCTTGGCACACATGGAAGCAAAGGCCGTTGTAGTCGGTATCGAGGAACCAGGCGGGTACGTCATTTCTTTAGGAAGCAAATTGATCGTTATGCCAAGTGATAAATTGCTTTGCCGGATACTCCGCTTCTTTCTCTGGCAAGACCACTAATCTTTTGCCGTGTAAAGCATAGTAATCCTTTCCATTCTCATATTCTTCTCTAATTCGATTGCTGACTTCAATGTGATAGTCTGGCGTAATCGTGATTAGATACTTGTCAAAAAGCTTATGCAAGTCTGCCCTTAGCAAGATTCCATTCGTTACATCGTGTGGGCCTGCTTCAGCATAGCCTTGAATATGGGCAGCTTCTAAAACAGGTAGTGTACGTTCCCCTGTCATAGCACATCTTCGGCTATAGCTTTGGGTAACAACTGCACGAAAACTACCTTGCCCTAATCTAGCGCGAGTTGTAAATTCTGCGCCATAACGGGCACCCTGAGTTCCTGTAACTGAGGCCGTTTGATCATCTTTATGATGTGGATCTAAGAGTTTCCCAGAACTTCCAGGACTTGCAGGGCTTCTAGGACTGCCAGGATTCCCTAACTGGCTTAACCTTTCCTGAACTTGCTCAAAGAGAAGTCGTCCTGTTTCTTTTGCAGTACTGTACGTTTTGCCGCGAACAATATTTGAAGCCCAATCTTCTGGAACGGGGATCCACTGATGTCGAGGAAAGAAAAATGGCTCTGCAAGAACGCTACAACCTATTTCTGGATCAATGATATTTCGTCGCCCTCTCGCCTCTCGATAGAGGGTAATCTTTTCCTTAAGTTCAGAATAACTTTTGACGCCATTCTTTTCCTCAAAGGTTTCCCAGGCGATAGAGATAGGCAAGTTAACGTATGTTACAAAGTAGCCGCCACCAACGATAAAATTTTGCGGACTATGGAGTTTAAATAGAAAAAGCTCAATATCTTGTCGTTTAAAGGGTGGTGTGCCGCTAGGCTGCCAGAAGTTCACTTCATCTGGTTGGAGGTTAGCTAGAAACTCATACCAGTCATTGTCAGTGACTCCAACCCAGAAATCCATATCGCTTACTGTCCTTGTAGTTGTTTTCTCAAGATAGTGATATCGATGAAGTAAGCTGATATGCATTTAAATTGCATTGATTGTGTTTCCTTTATTTTTGATCTTGCGATCCCAGTTGATGACAAGCTGCCCTTCGTTCAATAGGTTATGAACAAGCGCTTCTAAATCCTCAATCGACTCAAATAGACGATTGGCAATGAATTCCTTTGCAGAGTGCCAAACTAACTCGATTAAATTATAGTCCGGACTGTAGGGTGGCAGAAATTCTAAAACAATGTTGGGCATCTCCTTCGCTATCTTCTCTAGAATCTCTGCCTTTTTATGAATACTTGCATTGTCTAAAATGATAAGAATCTTAGGGCCATCCTGCTCAAAGTCTTCAA
>NZ_JACJRS010000036.1 GCF_014697375.1 Phormidium sp. FACHB-1136 | reverse complement strand
TCGGACGGTTTGCCACGGTTTCGAGGGAGGTGCAAATAGAGCAGGTTGTTGAGTGAGTTGTTGAATACGTTGTTGAGTTTTTGTATCTAAGTGTTCGATACTTGAGGGCTTAATACCATGCTTCTCCCAATAGTCGCCGCTGACAAATTGTGACCATAGGAGGGAGTCTAAGGAGTATGACTCTTTTGGGAAAGACCAAGCAACATTTAGATCTTCTTTGATGCCGATAATAAAGACTCGTTCACGACGTTGGGGAATTCCGTAGTTGGCGGCATCTAGAAGACGAAAAATAACGTTGTATTTTACCCCATTATATTTTCCTGAGGTATGGATTTTTTCTAGCCTGATGAGGTGATCTTGCCAGAATTCTGATTCTTTACAATAAACTTCAGGGTAGGTCAGTCTTAGAAGGATGTATTCAAAATAGTTGCTAAAGGATTTTCGGAGAAGTCCTTTAACATTTTCAAAAATGAAGGCTTTGGGTGTGCAAAGGCTGATTGCTTTGCAGGCATAGGGAAACATATCACGTTGGTCGGTGTTCCCGCTGTGCTTTCCACCGATAGAAAAAGGTTGGCAGGGTGGGCCGCCGGAGATAATGTCAATATGGCCAAACTGATTAAAATCAAAGGATCTAACATCTAAATCATGAATCAGTTGGCTGGGATAGTTCTTGGCTAGCGTTTGGCAGGCATTTTTATTGATTTCAACTAGGGCTTTGTGCTGGATGCCAGCCATTTCTAGCCCTTTTGCAAGACCTCCGGCTCCTGCAAACAATTCTAGGCAAGATAATTTAGACATTTTCTTCACTGTTCAATCTAGACATGAAAGTTTCAATGTTTTTTAGCAAGTCTTCTCGGTTGGCATGAATTCCTTGGCACTTTTCTGCCCAAGGACGACCAGGATGACAAACATCCCAGTCTGATTTGGCTTGTTCGTATCGGCCTTTGCCGGGGTCATGATTACCAAAGCCGTCAATTAGGGTGTTCCAGATGGGTTGATAGGCTCTAATCAGAGCAGCTTCTACGGTGCCGATTAGGTCGCTTTCTTTGGCTTCGAGGATCATGAAGCGACAGAAGAAATCTGCTTTGTTTAGGTTTTGGGCCTGATCGATGCTGCGGCTATGTTCGTTAAGGCGACTGTTTAGCTCGTAGCTGCGGGTCTCGAATGCGGGTTGTCTCGCTTGTCGCCAGCCTTTGGGGACGGCTTTTCCGACATAGATGGGTATATTAAAGGCGGTTCTATTCATCGTATGAAATCTGGAATAGATGCCGGATTTAGCGATGCAGTATAGGGCATAAATACCTGTGCCATGAAAGCGTTCTGGGACAGGGAGAGGATGGACAGGTGTGCCGTTGAAGAAGCGGATGGTGTCTTTTATGATTTCATCAAAGTCTGGAGAAGTATAGACGTGCTGGGAGCGGTCAAATAGATTCATAAATTAGGTTTTAGCGCTTTGCCAATAATTTCCTAGGCCGTTGTAGAAAGGGGCTGGTGATGGGATGTGGGTGGTGTGGTGGGCAGTGCCCATTCTATTTGCTAAGTCATATTTGAAAGCGCGATGAAATCAGTAGCATTGACGATTTCAATAGAACCATATCTTGCTATGGATAGAAGGTGTTTATCTCCAGTGACAATGTGGGTTGTATTACCAACAACGGCGCATTCAATAACCATATCGTCATCTGGATCGGCCTCAACGACTTTTAGGGTTGTTGATATTTTGACTAATCGAGAGAAACCAGCAACTTCTTCAACGGCGGCTTGTGTCATTTCTTGAGAGAACTTGAATTTGACGATCAGTTTCTCAGCGAACTCATCTAAAATTTCTTGGCAGGTGATGGACTCGATTTTGCCAATTTTGGCAAGGGCTAGGCTGCGAAATGGGTTACTCTTTGTGGATAGCAGGGCTGAGATCAAGATGTTGGTATCGAAAACGGCTGTATATCGCACTAGTTTTCATGCACTAACTGGTCAATAAAGGTTTCTCGCTCGTCTTCGGTCATGGTGTCCCAGTTGTGGCCGCGTTCTTGGGCTACATGACGGGCTTTGTCTTCGCCATATTTTGATAGATCATCCCAGGATGGCCATTGTTGAAGCAGCAAGAACTGAAATACTTCGGTTTGCTGCTCAACGGGTAGCTGTTTGACCAGTTCTACAACTTGTTCGTTGGTGAGTGTGACGATAGGCATTGCTTACCTCATGGGCGTGATGAATAGAGGTTTATCTAGATTTTAGCTCAGGCAGGCTTGCCAATAATTTCTATGCCGTTGTAGAAAAGGGGCTGGTAATGGGATGTGGGTGGTGTGGTGGGCAGTGCTCACCCTACTTACTTACTCTCTGAATCACCTAATAAGTTCCTGAGAGGATGTTCTAAATTATTGATATCCTCCTGGATCGTTTGCCAGACGATGGATAGATTTACCTGGAAATATTCGTGGATGATGATATTCCTCATGTCGCGCATGTCGTTCCAGGGTATTTCAGGATGGGTGGATTCTAGTTCTGGGGGGATGGTGCGGGCGGCTTCGCCGATAATGGCGAGGGTATATAGTACGGCTCCGATTGTTTTGCGGTCGTTCTGAAAGTCTTCAAAAGTTAGTCCTTCTGTGAAAGATTGAATTTCTGAGATGGCAGATAAAATATCTTGAATACGATTCTGCCAATGTTTAGAAGGCACGGATTACCTCCTGGCTCACAGCTTCTTGTAAGTAGGGTTTGAGAGAGTCGGGGGTGCCTAGGTCTACGGGGCTACCTAGGATTTCTTCTAGGTAGCGTTTTAGGCGAACAAAGGTAAATAGGCCGACTGGACGATCAAATTCTACCAATAGGTCAACGTCGCTGTCGGGTCTTGCCTCGTCTCTGGCGACTGAACCGAAGATCATTAGGGATCTAACACCAAAATCTTTGAGTGACTTCTGGTGGTTTGTGAGTACCGTTATGGCTTCTTGTCGTTTCATCACGGAACCTAAAGGTTGATAACTCTCCCAACTTCAGTCTCTTTGCCAATAATTTCTTTCTATGCCGTTGTAGAAAAGGGGCTGGTACTGGGGTGTGGGTGGTGTGGAGGGTCGTGACTGCTCTGCTTTCTTGCTAGAAAATTCTGTTATTAAGTTAGTCGTTGTCTTATTTCAAGGAACCAATTTATAATTTCATTTTCAGCATCCCTTTCCCTCAACCTATCTATGTTCATTTGGCTTGCCACTTCATCATTCAGCCAAGATTTGAGAGATCTTCGCTGAATTTTAGCTTGACCATTTAGAGCACTTTTTATTTCACCCTCAACATCACACTCATCTGTGACAGAGAATGTGAAACTATTGTTGATTAGTGGTTGAAACACCTCATTTAATGCATCTATGTGCAGATAGTTTTCCATCTCTCTTTTTTGGGTCAAAAACGCTAAAGAATTATCACCCCTAGCGTTGACAATATCTGCTGAGCTTTGATACTTATAAGTGCCATCATCGCGAGGTAAGTCTCGATCATATATATGGATTTCTGGTAATCCAAGATTTTTTAGGTAGTGTTGATTAACCCACTCCTGAAGAGTGCTGCCACCAAGAACCACCAAGGCTATCCGTGGATCAGAGAAAATATCGATTACAGATAAATCTTGTTCTAAAAGTATTGAGTTAATTCTTCTTAGGAATTGTAAATCATGCGGCCCCTCAACACAAACTAAAACTTGTGCTCTTCTGTCTGGCACAATTCCAAGATCAGATGCAACTCTAGAAAATACTTCATCACTTCCAGAACTGATTAGTCTATCCCCACAATTCTGCCTTTCAATGTAACGAATTGAATCTACAGGTAAAAGAGAAGCCAATGCAGGTACGTGAGTAGTGAGTAAAACTTGACATCCATCAACTTCTGAGATTGAAGATAAAGCCTCAATTACTTTCCTTTGATTGTTAGGATGTTGAGCAGTCTCTGGCTCTTCTACAGCATAGATAATATTTCCTTTATTATTTTCTTCTCTTAGTCTTTCTGCTTCGGCCCGAAAAAAGCTAAACAACACTAGCCTACGCACACCACTACCGCGTTTGTTTATAGGAATGTCATTATCATCAGTAAGTGCTAACTTGAAGAGACTATCCCACTTAGGATCTGTCCTAAAGAATGGATTCAGTTGAGATGCAAGTGCATCATCAAAATCTGATAGTTTTGCTAGAGTTCTATTAGCAACTTCAATTGCACGAGCCTTGACTTTTTCCTTTACAACATCAAGCTCTTGCTGAACTTCTTGAATTGCTTGCCTTATAGCAATTTTCAAAGGATCTTGCACTTCTGTATCCTCATCCGTAGAAGGACGATCAGCTCTAAATAAAGCATATTCTGGCAAGTAATTAGAAATTTTATCCCAGATGTGTTTTGCATCCTCTTTGTCTAGCTTAACTTCAGTTTCCCGGAGTTCTAAGTCACTGTATGCTTGCCAGATCGCCTGCCTTAAAGCCGCATTTGAGCGATTATCTACGTCATCACCTAGAGAGAGAGATTTAGCTATTCTTTTGAGATCAGAGTTCTTCTTAGCCAAGAGATCTTTGCAATCGCTAGCCGTGGGATGATTTGCAATGGCTACTATTTTTGATTTCCTGCTTAATCCTGATGAGCAGTCATATATTTTATGGATTTCCAAGTCTCCATTTGAATTTAATAGATATTCATTGGCTAGAGATGTTCTGGAAGCTGAGTCTATAATGATTTGGTCTGGGAGGCTAGTAAAGACACAGCCAATACGAATTTCACAAGCATCATCAGCATGAACACACAGGTCATTTTCATCAATCTTTCCTAAAGGATGATCAAAGAAAATTGCTAAAGCATCAAAAATTGATGATTTCCCTGCGTCATTTTTGCCAATAAAGGCAGTCAATCTCTCTGTAGAAATCCGGCATTCACCCTTGTATCCTCTAAAATTTTTCAGAACAACTTCTTTGAGAAACATTCTTGAAACCTTGAACGAAAATATGTCTGTGACTTGCTTGATGACTGAACAATAATTTTTCCCTAATTTATTGCTACAGCCCTTGAGATCTTAGGCTAGGAACATTTCCTCTAAGATCCCAAAGTAAGCTTGTAGCCAAAAGATACAGGGCTAAGCTTTTAGTCACTTAAAATACATTGACTAGATTGATCTAAAAGCCTTTCAGCAAGAGCTTCAGAGAAAGCCATCATGCAGTTTAAATGTGCATCAGCTTGACCTACCGATACACCTCCCGAATCACACCCCCATCGGCGGCGACGAGTTGTACATGGAGGGGCATTTGCCCTGCGGCGTGGGTGGAGCAGGAGAGGCAGGGGTCGTAGCAGCGGATTCCGGCTTCGACGCGGTTGAGGAAGCCTTCGGGGATGTCTTCGCTGTGGATGTAGTGTTTGGCGATTTGGGTGACGGTTTTGTTCATGGCCAGGTTGTTTTGGCCCGTGGCGATGATTAGGTTCACCTTTTGGATGAGGCCGTTGTCGTCTACTTTGTAGTGGTGGAAGAGGGTGCCACGGGGGGCTTCGCTAACGCCGACCGCTTCTAGGGCATTCACTCCGGCGTGGGCACGGACGCGCTTGGAGAGGATATCGGGGTCATCCATGAGGATTTGGATGTGCTCTAGGCAGGCGAGGATTTCGACGAGGCGGGCGTAGTGGTAGAGGAAGGAGGAGGTGGGCACGCCGCCTGCGTAGTCGCGCAGGTTTTGCAGTTCGGCGTCGGCTTGGGGGGTGCCGATGCGGTCGCAGACGTTGAGCCGTGCCAGGGGGCCGACGCGGTAGATGCCGTCGGGGTAGCCCATCGGCTTGTAGTAGGGGAATTTGAGGTACGACCAGTTTTCGACCGCTTCGCCGAGAAAGGTTTGATAGTCGTCTTCGCTGAGGCCATCGGCGACGATGTTGCCGCTGCTGTCGGAGAAGCGCAGGTGGCCGTCGTAGTGCTCCCAGAGGCCATCTTTGCCAACTAGGCCCATGAACAGGGAGGGAAATTCGCCAAAAATGCCCACTTCTTCCTGCATGGGGCCGCTGATTAGCCCTTTGAAGATATCGAGGGCTTTGCGGATGGTGGCGAAGGATTCGGGCAGGCGGTCTACGATCCAGGCGCGGCCTTCTTCACTGAGGGGTTCGCGGACGCCACCGGGCACCGTCCAGGCGGCGTGGATTTTGCGGCCACCGAGGATTTCGATCACTTTTTGGCCAAACTGGCGCAGGCGAATTCCGGCGCGGGCCAGGTCGGGGTCGGCGGCGATGAGGCCAAAGACGTTGCGTTTGGCGGGGTCGCTATCCCAGCCCAGCAAAAAGTCGGGGCTGCTGAGGTGGAAGAAGGAGAGGGCGTGGGACTGGGTGATCTGGCCTAGGTTCATCAGGCGGCGCAGCTTATCGGCGGTTTCGGGAATTTTCACCGATAGGATTTTGTCGCCCGTTTTGGCGGAGCAAATCAGGTGGCTGACGGGGCAAATGCCGCAGATGCGGGCGGTGATGCCTGCCATTTCGGTGTAGGGACGGCCCTCGCAGAACTTTTCAAACCCCCGATATTCCACCACATGGAACTGGGCATTGGAGACGTTGCCCGCATCATCCAAGAAGACCGAAATTTTGGCGTGGCCTTCGATGCGGGTGACGGGGTCGATAACTACGGTTTTTGCCATGGTGGGGTCTCCGGGGAGGGTGAAAGGTGGGTTGTGGCCCTGACGCTGTGGGCCAGATCCTCGGAAGCCCTCACCCTAGCCCTCTCCCACGGGGAGAGGGAACCGGAGGTACAGAAACCACATCTCACAGAGAGAGGGAACCGGAGGGATGGATTTGGCTCGGCTCCCCTCTCCTCCCTGGGAGAGGGGTTGGGGGTGAGGGCTTTCCGAGGCTTGGGGGCAAGGGCCAGATCAACCAGGGGTAAAAGGGTGGGTTTATCGGGCATCCAGATATCACACTGTGCCCGATAAACCTGGGGGCTTAGCTGTCGTACATCAAGCCCTCGATGGCTTCGGGGTTTTCTTCGAGGTACTTATCAAAGCCGGTTTGCTTGGGCTTTTGGTGTTGGTGAGACACTTCGGCGCGCATTTCTTCGACGGCATCCCAGGCGGCGGCGGCTTCGGGGGAGGTTTCGCCCTTCTCAGCCGTTACTTGGTGGGCATAGTCGATGGCTTTTTGCAGCTCTTCATTGAACTCTTTGCTGTCAACGCTCATGGTTGTTCCTCCTAATCGAACTATCCGAATTTAATCATTTCGCGTCCTGCCATGTTGGGTTGTTGCCCTTGTAGCAGCGGTTCAATGGTAGCCCGGATGCGATCAGCAGAGGGAGGACAACCGGGCATAAAGATATCCACGGGCACGATTTCGTGGACGGGGGTAACCCGATCCATCAGCTCTGGCACGATGCCGGGAGCGTGGGGAAGCTGGGCGTTTTCGTCCGCCAGTTCTAGGTAGCCGCGTTTGAGGACACCCTCGGCACTATTGCGGAGCATATTCCGCATGGCGGGCACGTTGGCGGTAACGGCGCAGTCGCCAAAGGAGATCAGCAGCTTGGTTTTGCGGCGTACTTCGTGGATCAGCTCTAGGTTGTCTTCGTTGGCGACGGCCCCTTCCACCAGGCACACATCCACGTTGTCGGGATACTCCTTCAGGTCGCAGCCCACGGGGCTATAGACCACCTCCACTAGGTCGGCCAGGTCGATTAAAAACTCATCCAAATCCAAAAACGACATGTGGCAGCCCGAACAACCCGCCAGCCATACCGTGGCAAATCTTATCTTGTCCATTGATGCTTCTCCCGTGCGGTGGATAGAAATTCGAGCTTGTCGGCGTCGGCCTGTTTTTCGCCCGTGGTGCTGCCTTGTTTGAAGATGGCTCCGGTCGGGCAGGCATCTACGCATTTGCCACAGGAGGTACAGGCGTCTACCTCGCCCCAGGGTTGATCTAACCCGGAGACAATGTAACAAGCCGCGCCGCGATTGCCCACATCCCAAACGTGGGCACCCTCCACCTCGTCGCACACCCGAACGCAGCGGGTACAGAGGATGCAGCGGTTGTGGTCGATGCCAAACAGGGGATGGGAGAGATCCACGCCCCGATCCGGGAAACGGTAGGGGAAACGGCTGTGATCCATGCCCACCTCGATGGCCACATCCTGCAATTCGCAGTTGCCATTGGCCACGCAGATGGAGCAAACGTGGTTGCCCTCGGCGAAGATCAGCTCCACCGTCATGCGCCGATACTCTTGCAGCTTGGGCGTTTGGGTGTGGATCACCATGCCCTCCCACACCTCGGTGACACAGGCGGGCAGCATTTTGTTCATGCCCTCAATTTCCACCAGGCACAGGCGACAGGCCCCCACGGGGGTGACTCCCTCTAGGTGGCAAAGTTTGGGGATGGGCACCCCCGCTTCCTTGGCCGCATCCAGAATGCTGGTGCCTGCCTCTACGGCAATGTCTTTGCCATCAATATTTAGGGTGTTTACGGCCATGGTTATTCTCCTTCGCCAGTACAAACCAAAACTAACTGCCCCGCCACCGCTCCCCGGTCGAGCAACTGGTGAGCGGTCACGGCCTGCCGCAGGGGCAACCGCTGAGCAATTACCGGACGAATCTGCCCCGCCCCCAGCCAGTCGAGCAGCAGGGCGAGATCCTGCTTAAACCAGTCAGGGTGGGCCTGCTTCAGCCCGGTAATGCTGTAGAACGAAACCTGTTTGCCGTCAGGCCACAGTTTCAGCGCCATCATCAGCCCAAAGGTGGCGGCAAAGGCCAGTTGACGCTGCCGACTCTGCATCGCTGCCGAAAAGCCGTAGCACACCAACCGTCCCCCAGGGGCCAGGGCGTTGTAGGACGGTCGCAGATGCCCGCCGCCAATACCGTCAAACACCGCATCCACGCCGGACTTTTTGCCGTTCCCGGTGCCGGATGCAGTCAGGGCATGGACTCGCTCAACAAAGTCCTCCCGCTGGTAGTCGATGGGAGTGCCGCCCAACCGTCGCACCAAGTCATGCTTGGCCGTAGAGGCGGTGCCGTACATCTCTAGCCCTAGGATTTGGCCGATTTCTAGCAAGGCCGTCCCCACGCCGCCCCCGGCCCCGTGGATTAGCACCCGCTGCCCCGGTTGCAACTTGGCGACTCGGTGGATGAGCTGATACGCCGTGACGTATTGCAGCACCAGACAGGCCGCTTCGTTGGCATCCACCCCGTCGGGCAGGGGCACCAGTTCATCCGCCGCCACACAGAGGTATTCGCTATAGCCCCCGGTGACGGTGAGGGCGACGACCCGTTGACCGAGGGCAAACCCGGTGACGGATTCCCCCAGTTGGTCAACTTCGCCCACCACCTCGTAACCGGGCGAAAAGGGCGGCTTGGGAATACCGGGATACATCCCTTCCCGAATCAGCACATCCGTATAGGCCGCACCGACAGCGAGAACCCGCAGCCGCACCTGGTCGGGATTTGGGAAGGGCAATTCTGCCTCTTCCACCAGTTGCAGCACCTCGGCATGGCCGTGGCGGGGGATGATCACACGCTGATAACTCATGGCGACCTCCTGGGGCAAACTGCCGTTTGGCGTAGGTTGGCCCTCACCCTAAATCCTTCTCCCAAGGTGGGAGAGAGACTTTGAAGGCAGCTTCCGGCCCCCCTCTCCTGACCGGGAGAGGGGCTGGGGTGTAGCTTGCTTCCCGCAGGGTGGGCCAAGCCAAGGATCACAGACATCATGCGTTCACCTCTTGGGGGGCGGTTTTGCCGTTGAGGTCGCTGAGGTATTCCGGTTCGATCAGCAGTTCTTCGTACTCTTCCCGGAAGTATTTCAGGGTGCTGAGGACGGGGTTGGGTGCGGTTTGGCCCAGGCCGCAGAGGCTGGTGTCGCGCACCATTTCGCAGAGGGCTTCCATTTTGGCCAGGTCGTCCTTGGTGGCTTGGCGCTTGAGGATTTTGGACAGCATGGCGTAGAGCTGCACCGTGCCCGTGCGACAGGGGACGCACTTCCCGCAGGTTTCCCCTCGGCAGAACTCCATATAAAACTGGGAAATGCCGACCATGCTGGTGGAGTCGTCCATCACCACCATGCCGCCGGAACCCATCATGGAGCCCACCTTGCGGAGGGAATCGTAGTCCACCGGGGTATCTAGCATGGATTTGGGGATACAGCCGCCGGAGGGGCCACCCGTCTGCACGGCCTTCACCTCGCCATCGGGGACGCCGCCGCCCATTTCTTCGACAATTTGGTGGAGGGTGATGCCCATGGGCACTTCGATTAGGCCGTTGTTGCGAATTTTGCCCGTTAGCGCAAAGATTTTGGTGCCCTTGCTGTTTTCGGTGCCGATGCTGGAATACCAGTCGGCCCCGTTGCGGATGATGGCCGTAATGTTGGCCAGGGTTTCCACGTTGTTGATCAGCGTTGGGCAGCCATACAGCCCCTTTTGGGCCGGGTAGGGAGGCCGAGGAATGGGGTTGCCGCGCCCGCCTTCGATGGACTGGATCAGCGCCGTTTCTTCGCCGCACACAAAGGCCCCGGCCCCAATGCGGATGTCGATTTTGAAGTCAAAGGCCGAATCGAAAATTTGGCTGCCCAACAGGCCGTACTTTTTGGCCTGCTGAATGCCTTTCTGCAACCGAGCAATGGCCAGAGGATATTCCGCCCGCACGTAGATGTAGCCGTGGTTGGCCCCCACCGCATAGCCCGCAATCGCCATGCCTTCTAGGACAAGGTGGGGATCGCTTTCTAGGATGCTGCGATCCATAAACGCCCCCGGATCGCCCTCATCGCCGTTGCAGATGATGTACTTTTGGCCTTCGGGCATTTTCGCCACCGTGGCCCACTTCAGCCCGGTGGGATAGCCGCCGCCACCCCTCCCCCGCAGGCCACTTTTAGAAATTTGATCCACCACCTCGGCGGGGGTCATTTCGTAAATCGCCTTGTGTAGCGATTCGTAGCCGCCCACCGCGATGTATTCCTCGATGCGTTCCGGGTCAATTTTGCCGCTATACTCGCGCACCACCCGCATTTGCCGCGCAAAGAAGGGATGGTTCACATCCCCCTGGATGGGCTGAGCCGTGCCGCCATCCATCGCCTCAATGATGCTGGCCGCTTGGTCGGGGGTGACTTCCTCATACAGCAACTCGTCAGGATCGACCTGCACCAGCGGGCCACGGCCACAAAAGCCCATGCAGCCCACTCCCACCACCTCCACCCGATCCTCCAGGTGATGATCCGTCACCGCCTGCTTCAAATTGCCGTAGATGCCCATGGCATCCGCCGCCCGACACCCCGTCGAGGTACAGCAATGCACCCGCACGGGCTTCTGGCGTTCCTGTTCCGCCTTGGCGACGGTTTTGAGTTCTTGTAAATCCATAATGTGTCTCCTGTAGGAGGGATGGGGAGGATGGGGAGATGGAGAGAGTTCTGACCTTTGCCTTTTGCCCTTTGCCTTTCGACCTCAACCGCGTTCGGTCACGTCCAAAACTCAGGCTTCAAAGGCTTTTATCCTTCCCCTTCCCAAACTTTGACCTTGGCGACGGCCTCCTCCGGGGAGAGCTTGCCGCCCACGGTGCCGTCAAACACCACGGCGGGGGCAATGCCACAGGCTCCCAGGCAGCGAGCCGCCATTAGGGACACCTTGCCGTCGGGGGTGGTTTCCCCCAGTTCAATGCCCAGTTCCGCTTGTAGTTTTTCCACCACCTTGTCGCCGCCCTTCACGTAGCAGGCCGTCCCCATGCAGACCACGCAGGTGTGGGCACCGCTGGGCTTGAGGGAGAACAGATGGTAAAACGTGGCGACGCCATAGACCTTGCTGAGGGGAAGTTTTAGGCCGTGGGCGACGTACTTCAGCACGTCTTCTTCCAAGAAACCAAAGGCTTCCTGGGCGATGTGGAGCACCTCAATCAGCGCATCGGGGGCATACTGCTGCCGCTTCATGGTGATGTCGAGGCGTTTGAAGCGCAGATCGGGCTTGGCAGCTTTTTCCTTTTTGGCGGCGGGCTCAACGGTGGACGTAGTAGCGGTGGGTGACATGGCACAACCCTTTAGAGAAACCAGTTGTAGCCCTAGAAAGCACTACAACCAAAGCAGGAAGTTCGTTGAGATAATCCGAACTCATATTCAAAATAAACGATGTTTAACAGAAAACAATTTAAGAGAATCTTATGATTTCATTGAGGCTAATGAGAAATGAAGAGCGCCCAGGAATTAGGATAGATTCAAGCACTTCAGTGGATAGTACCGTATCGAAAAAATCCTGTAAGCCTCTGCTCTCTGAGCCATGGGCCGACTCTATTCTCAGCATTCGTCTTTAACAACACAGCCCTTTCTAAAAGGCGATTATTCCTCATCTAGGCTCTAGTTTCACGGTATCTGATCCCCCCCGAAAAGCAGGGATCTGTTTACAGATCGATACGGGCACATCTAGGGATTGGGATCATCAAAATAATGGGAAAACAAGGGGATCTCGATATCTCTTTAGAAGACTTTGCGCGATGTTACCTAGAGACACCAACCGTTACACGGGGTACGACCTTCGTGCTGACTAGGGCAGGATGGCCGTTGCGCCCCTACAATGGGCCTATTCCGTGGAGGGAGGGCCGCAAGGCATGGCAGAAATGGGGGTTCCGTTGCGTTGCCACCTGTTGATTGGGCCACCGGGAAGCGGCAAAAGCACCCTGGCCCAGCGGATGCAGGCGGGGTTACCCCACCGTTGCCTTGTGTCTACCGACCAGATTCGTCAGGATCTCTACGGCAACGCGGCGGAGCAGGGATCGTGGCCGGAGATTGAGGCAGAGGTGATCCGGCGGATTGGTCAGGGGGTGGAGCAGGGGCAGAGTGTGATTTACGATGCCACCAATACCCAGCGATCTTGGCGGATCGCGCTGTTGCGGCGGCTAGCACCCTTGGGGGCCGACTGGATCGGCTGGTATTTGACCACGCCCTTGGCCACCTGCCACCAGTGGAACCAAAGCCGGGAACGCCAGGTGCCCGCAGGGGTGATTGATGCAGCCCATGCGGCGCTACGGCAATGTCCACCCCTACCATCAGAGGGATTTTGGGCGGTGTATGCCCTCGAAGCCGAGGCCAACGCTGACCAGGTGGAAGGGCGGTTAAGGGATCTAGAACGACGATAGAAGACTTAAATCGCCACCCTCCAAGGGCGGAGTAAGGGGAACGTCGTCAGGAATGCCCTCCTCCAATTCCCGCAGGATGGGTGGGGCGGGGGCGGGTTCTTCTCGGAAAATGGCGGACAGCACATCGGGCAGGGTGGGGGCCATGGCGATGCGGTTTTTATAGACCATGATCACCCGCGTCAGAGCAGGTAGTTGGTTTTGATCGGCCACTAGGTAGAGGGGTTCGACGTAAATGAGGGACTGCTCGATGGGGATAACGAGCAAATTACCCTGCTGCGCCCGTGAACCCTGGGTATCCCACAGAGAAATGCGCTGGGAAATTTCCGGGTCTTGGTTGATGCGGGCCTCGATTTGCTCTGGGCCAAAGACGAGTTCCTGCTTAGGAAAGCGGTAGAGCAACCGTCGCCCGTAGCGTTCGCCATCCGACCGGGCCGCCAGCCAAGCAATTAGGTTATTGCGCTGGGCCGGGGTGAACAGCCGCAACAGGATAAATTCTTCGCTCTCCTCCTGGGGCAACTTCATGATCAGGTAGTAGGGCTCCACCCGCTGGGTTTCGCGGGCGTAAATTTCCGTGGGGGCGCGCCACTGATCTTCCCGGTTGTAGAACACCTGGGGGTCGGTCATGTGGTAGGTCATCAGGGCATCCGCCTGCACCGAGAACAGATCCTGGGGGTAGCGAATGTGGGCGCGTAGGTCGTCGGGCATGGCGGTGAGGGGTTCAAACATGCCGGGAACAAGGCCGCTCCAAGCTTGGATGATGGGGTCTTTGGGTTCTGACACAAAGAAGGCCACGGATCCATTAAAGGCATCCACCACCACCTTGACGGAGTTGCGGATGTAGTTGAAGTTGTTGTCGCCCGGATCGGAGTAGGGGTAGCGACTGCTGACGGTGTAGGCGTCGATCACCCAATACAGGTAGTTTTCTCCGGTTTGGGTGTTGAAGTTAGCCGCGATGAAACCCGGATCGCGGTCGCCAAACACCTGTAGATTCACCCGTTCCGGTGGGGCGCTGCCGTGGCCGTCTCCGGTGCCCCATTGGCGGGAGTGGTCGCCAATGTCCACCGTCACCAGGTAGGGGTCGGTGTCAAACCGCAGGAAGGGGGCAATGGCCCGCACTCGCTCGGCAATGTTGCGGCGAAACAGCAGCCGGGTATCCGGGGTGAAGTCTTCGGTGAACAGCATCCGCCAGTCCTTGAGGTGGCGGGCAAACAGCAGCCGTCGCCAGGGATGATCCAGCGGAATACCGCCCCGGCCCAGGTAGGTGGTGTAGATGTTTTCGTTGCCGCTGGGGTAGTCCAGCTCTAGCACCTTCGTGTTGGTCATGATGAAGGTGTCGGTGAGTTCCCCGAAGTACAGACGGGGATCGCCGATGGGGATACTCTGGCGCACCTCCTCGCTGCTAGGGGTGTTCTCGATGCCGCGCACAAAGTAGGTGGGCAGGCCATCGGGGCCAGCGGTGTTGACCGGGCTCAGGGTGAAGCCAAAGCCGTGGGTGTAGACCAGGTGCTCGTTCACCCAGGTTTTGGCGATTTCCGGCACCCGTTCGTAGTTGAGTTCCCGCGCCGAAATCATCACCTGCCGCCGTTCCGAGCGTCGCTCTTGGTTGAGGATGTTGTAGCGGTCGAAGTCGGCGTCTTTAAATTCGTAGTACAGGCGGATTTGCTGGAGTTGGCGATTACTGTCTAACAAGGGACGCGGATCCCATAGGCGAATATTTTCCAGGGTGAGATCGTTGCGCTCCAGATCCTCCACCGTCAGATCGCCACTGGGGTCAAAGGGCTCCGAATCAATCGCCTCCAGGTCAAAGGCGGCTCGCGTCAGGGCAATGGAATTGATGATGTAGGGCCGCTCCCGCTGAAGTTCGTTGGGCTGCACCACCAGCCGCTGCACCACTGCCGGGGCCAACACCAACCCCAGCAGGGCCAGCACCAGGTAAAGACAAATCCCGTTCACCAGCAAACTGGTGCAGCCTAGATCAAACCAGCCCCAGATGCGACTTTGCCGCCGCGACACCTTCCCCATGGGGTTGAAGTAGCTGGGTCGCCACAGCAGCCCCCGCCACAGAAACACCAGCCCAAAGGCCAGCGCCAGCAAGGCCAGCCCCCAGTTCATGGGCAGCAGCACATGGATGTGGGTATAGCCCGCCCCATAGACCACCCCCTCCTGGGAGTAGAGGATGTCGTAGCGGCCCAGCCAGTGGCTAACGCTGGTGATTAAAAACAGCAGCCCCGCCAGGGTATAAAGATGCTGTTGTTGAGAGGCCGAAAATCCGTAGAACCGCCCCCGGCTGAGGGTGCCCCCCCGCAGGAGGTAGACCAAACAGACCACCACAAAGGTGAAAAAGAGGACACCAATCAGCCAAAATTCCAACAAATTTAGCAATGGCAATTGGAAGATATAAAAGCCGATGTCTCGCTGAAAAATGGGTTCTGTTTCGTTGAAGGCTACCGGATTCAAGGCCAGCAGCACCGTGGGCCACTGTTTGGCCAAAATTAGCCCAAAGCCCAGGCTCATCAGTGCCGCCGCCAGCCGCCCCAACTGCCGAGGGTAGACCACAAAGGCCACCGTGCTCATCCCTAAGGCCCCAATCAACCAGGGCTGATTCCGCAAAATTTGCACCACCACCCGAAACACTTGCAGTTTGGGCCACAGGGGCAGTGGGGCAGTGGACTCGTAGAGCGTGGTGGTTTCGCGCCAAAAATTCGCCGCCAGTTGCCCCTGGTAGACCAACTGCGCCCCCACCAAAAAACTGAGCAGCCCCGCCAGCAACAGCACCCCCCGCAGGGATAACCCCTGGGTTTTCGAGACCCGTTCTGAGGGCGACGGCAGGGGCGTAGTACGGTCGGCCAGGGCTAGGTTGCCCCAGGTAAACACCAGCGTCAGACCAATAGGAACCAGCCCCAGCAGCAGTTGAGACCGCAGCCGCAGCCAAAACACATCAACGTAATTCACCTCCACAAACCACAGACGCTCCGCCAGTAGGTGAACCCCAGCATCGGCCAGTAACAGCCCCGCCACGGCCAGCACACACCACAGCCAATGGGTTAACAGCCAGTATTTTGCATCCTTAATCATCGGTTTCAGGCGGTGGAGGGCGGGGTCTGCCCAAATTCTATCGCCCCGGCCCCCGTCCGTTCAGGGGGATACCTGGGTAGATGACCTACCCCATGGGCACCGCTGGCAGTTGCGCAAGGGTCGGATGACCGCCCTGGGGAGGGGATAGCGTATAATCGGCATGGCTAAAGAAGCACCGATTCTAGAATGCCGTGCATCACCGATTTGCCAGCAATCCAAACAACAGGTCACGCCATCAAAATAGCACCTTGCGCTGACATTGAGTAATGCTAGTACAGCCTACATTGACGATAGGTTTCATCATCGGTTAATCATGGGATGGGCACCGTAGATTACTCAGATTGTTTATCTAGGAGTGTGGTTCAGTGGGTTTACCATATCGGGCGAAAACGATAGCTCTTTTCTTCCTAGAGATGGGTGACCGAGACAACATTGAGATTTCGCCCATGAAAATGCAGCGACTAATTTATTTTGCCCACGGCTGGTGTCTAGCCATCACAGACTCGCCGTTAATTGAAGAAAGCATTGAGGCATGGCGCTACGGCTCTGTGGTCAGCAATATTTATTATTGGCTGCGATCCTTTGGCTCTCAACCCATCAACCTTAAAAAATTGGAAGTGGAGCCTCACGATCTAGCGAGACTAGAAAATCTCAAACATCACGAGCAAATCGTGCATCTATTACACAAGGTCTGGGAAGTGTATAAAGACTACGATGCGATTACGCTTTCTGAGATGGCCTATCTACCCGCTTCTCCGTGGGATTTAACCCGAAAAGAGGTGGCCGACGAGAAATTTAACGTCACCATTGATGACAACCAAATCAAGCATTACTTTATTGCGCAATCTGGAAAAAGCCAAATAGGGGCAATAAATCAACAGGTCGCATTATAGCCTTTGGGAACACAATGCAGGGGGATAATTAAGGGTGACAGTAGATCCTTAGTGACTTCAGACTTGTGGTTAATCACGACAAAATCCTACTGTAATTTTCTCTCATGTTCTAATTCTGTTTTTATGTTGCGATGGATTCTCCGGAAGAAAACTTCGATCCTCAAGAAGAATTTCTGAGCATAGAAGATATTAGCTCAGCGCCCTTTCGGTCACAGTTATCTGCGTCCAAAAAGTTAAGGGAAATCCCCGAAAAGGAGGCTGAAAAATATTATGAGGACTTTGAGAGCCGAATCAATGAAGCCAAGGCTAGTATTGAAGAAGAACGATTTAAGATATTAAAGCAGGATCGCGAAGAACGGCAAAAGTATGCCAGATACCTATTTCAACTCATTTGCGCCTGGCTGCTAGGCATCTACTCTATTATTGTTTTGACTGGAATCGATTCATCAACGGCACGCATCAACCTCAGCGACGTGCCTGTAGCCCAGCGACTAGAAGAATTTCAGCCTAGTTTTAAACTGTCTGATGCTGTGCTGTTAGCCTTAATTGGCGGGACTACGCTTAATGTGCTGGGACTCTTTGTTATTGTGGCCAACTACCTGTTTAATGCTCCCAAGAAACCCCAGGATCCCAAGGATCCTAGCTAATGGCTAGATGATTTGATCGGCTGGCAGACCTTTGTGATCCACTCCTAGAGATTTTCCATCCTATCTATCCTCAGGCTCTTTTCTCAGAGAAAATGAGAGAACCACAGGCTGATCAAGACGTTCCTCATTTTACCAGAATTGTCCATGACGGTTGCTCCTACGTTGTCTAGTCCTCATCGCGATACCGCTTGGCCCTTTTGGCCCCTGGTGCCCCTCTACCCCTATGGCCAGCGCCCCACCCTGCGTACCGAGGTGGTCAAAGATACGGTGTGGACCTTCGATCAGTTCCAGGGCATTTTCTATGTGGTGGTGCCGATTCGGATGACCGTGGTGCGGCTAGAACCCCGTGGGCTGCTGGTCTATGCTCCGGTGGCTCCCACGACAGAGTGTGTGCGTCTGCTGCGGGAACTGGAGGATCGCCATGGCCCGGTGCGCTACATCATTTTGTCTACCGTGACAGGGATTGAGCACAAGGTGTTTGTTGGCCCCTTTGCTCGGCGCTTTCCCACGGCCCAGGTCTATGTCACCCCTAATCAGTGGAGTTTTCCCCTCAATTTGCCCCTGCCCTGGCTGGGGTTGCCTGCGGATCGCACCCAGCTTTTGCCCGATGATAGCTCTCGCCTGCCCTTTGCCGACCAGGTGGATTGTGCCATTCTGCCCCCCATCCCCCTCGGCCTTGGCCCCTTTGGCGAAACCGCCTGCTTCCATCGCCCCAGTCGCACCCTGATGGTGACCGATGCCCTAGTGTCTATCCCCGCTGAACCGCCCGCTGTAGTGCAGATCAACCCCTTTCCGCTGCTGTTCCACGCCAAGGACAGCCCCGCCGATGCCATCGTCGATACGCCGGAAAATCGCCGCAAGGGCTGGCAGCGCATCGCCCTGTTTGCCTTTTACTTTCGGCCCAGCACCCTGGACGTGGCCACCACCGGGGACATGTTCCGCGAAGCCAAGCAAGCCCCGGATCGTTCTCGCCAAAACTACTTTGGCCTCTACCCTTTCCGCTGGCAGCCCCACTGGCCCGATTCCTTCAACGCCCTGCACAACCAAGGGAAACTCTCCGTGGCCCCTATCCTCAAAACCCTGATTTTTAACCGAGGCCCAAGGGACGTGTTGGACTGGGCCAAGCAGGTAGCGACCTGGCAGTTTGAACGGGTTATTCCCGCCCACATGGACGCCCCCATCGCCGCCAATCCCCAACTATTTCTCGAAGCCTTCGACTTTTTGCGGCCCGGAGCCGTCTCCCATTCCTCCATGACCGACGCCGATACCCAACTCCTGCGCGACATTGACGCGGGCCTAACCCAACGGGGTATTTCCCGCCCCAGCCAAGTGTTTCAGGGTGATCCATAGCCCCCGGTCGGCGGCTCTTCCGCCCCCTAGGCAAGCCTCCCTACACCATCAGCCAGAATCCGGCCACGGCAAAACCGCCCATCAACAGCAGGTGGGGTAGGTTAGACCACCAGGGGCGCTGGGTGATGCGTAGGAGCGGATAGACGCTAAAGACCAGGGCCGAGAGAATCGTGACGCCTTGGAGGAAGGCGGCGACATCGGGGCTCCAGGTCAGGCTGGGGAGAGGGGCGTCGTAATATCCCACACTGCGGGCAATGACGACGAGGATTTGCCCTGCCTCGGTAGTGGCGGCAGGGATGTAGTGGGCGAGATTGAGGGCCAGGGTGAAGGGCAGATAGGCGTAGGCCACGGTGACATAGTCGGGCTGCTGGGGGTCTATCCAGCGGGCGAGGCGGTGGGCTAGGGCCAGGGCCAGGGCGGGCAGACTGAGCAGGGCCAGGGCCAGGGGCGCAGCGGTGATCAGGTGATCCGCGTCTAGGGGCCAGGGGGGAAGCCTGAACAGGCCGATGACTTTGCTGCCGTGGTGCATCAACACGCCCCCCAGCAACATCAGCAGCAGGGCCGCCTCGGCTCCACTACCCTGGTGGTTGTCGAGCAGGTCGGCACTGGGAAAACGCAGGTTGAGCTGCACCGAGCGGTTGGGGCAGGCTTTGAGGCAGGTCATACACAGAACACAGTCCCGGTTATCGGCAAGCTGAGCTGGGTGGGAATAGAGGGGACAACCGCCTGTGGCTTGGCCTTCCTGGGGCAGGGCATCGGCAAAGGTGATTGGAGTAACCCCGCTGCCCTTGTAGCAGCCAAAGGTGCTGCACTGGCTCCCACAGACCTGCTGGGTGGATCGCAGTTCCACCATGGCCAGCTTGGCAAACAGGCCATTCATGCCGCCAATGGGGCAGAGGTAGCGACACCACAGCCGCCGTTCGTAGATCAAACTAAAGATGACGGCCCCCGCCGTAATGGCCAGCAACAGCCAGGCCGATAGGTAGGCCCGGTGGGGCAAGTCCCAGAGTTTTTCCCAGAGGTAGATCACCGCAAACCCCAGGAACAACCACCACGCCCCCCAGCGATTCAGCCAGCGGGTGGGCCAAGCCCATTGCTGCCGGGGCCACAGCCACAGCGACAGCCGCCGCAGCCCCTCCGCCATGATCATAAACGGGCAAACGGCGCACCACAGCCGCCCCACAAATACAAATAGAAACAGATATCCCGGCCACCACCAGGCCCAAAATAGGTTGAGGGTGACGCTATCCCCCCGCTCCTGGGGGCCGAGAAACCCCGCCAGGGTAACGGGCACAAACACCGCCATCATAGGAATCCACAGCCCCTCCGGGTACCACCGACTGAGCAAGACCCGCCGCAGCCAGGGCACATGGGTGAGTAGGTCAATGCGGAAGGCGTTTTTGTCCGACTGCACCGACCAGAGGGCTTGTTCTGGGATCACCACTTGGCCGGGGGGCGTCATAATCACCGCCCGGTAGAGGATTTCCGCCAGTTCCGTCAGGTTGCCGGGGTAGTCGTAGCTCAGCAGACGACGGCGATCCGCCTGATCCAGCCCCAGGGTAGGACGATTTTGGGCCTGACAACACCGGGCCAAAAAGTGATCGGCAAAGGCCGGAATATCTGCCTTGCGCTGGGTTAAGCTCAGCAGTTTGAGGGAAATCACCGTCTCCCCTGGCCAGGGCAGGGCTTCGGGGGTGGCAAACATGAGCCGCACCCAGGTTTGCACGGCGGCATTGGGGGGGCGGGGGGTGGCCTCCATCCGATTGCGGGGCGGAGACAGCGGCGGGGCATTTCTAAAAAAGCTGCCCGTGAGGCTGTATTGCAGCAGCCGTTCTCGATCCCCTGGCCCTAGGCGCTGGGCATTGCTAATGAGCAACGTGCCCCGTTCCAAAAGCTCTAGCAGGCCCGGCTTTTCCCCTTGGCCAAAGAGGGAATCGGTATCGATCCGACCGTCGGCCAGGTAGGGCAACCGGGCGCAATCTAGCTCAGCAAAGGGCTGATCGGCCAGACTCGACTGCCCATGGATGACCCCGGCCAAAAAGGTTTTGCCTGTGCCTGCGGCCCCCTGCAACACCACGGGGCGCAGACTGGCGGCGGCCTGTTCCACCTGGGTTTTGAGCTTGGTGGCGGCTTTGCTGGTGCCCCAAATCGCCCCCTGTTTGGAAATCGGCTGAAGATAGGCTTGCAACCCCTGAATGCGCTGTTCCTCGCGGGCAATGCGGGCGCTAAAGGCGTTGAGATCCTGCACCAGCAGGGTGTTGAGCAAATGCTCGAACTCAGGGTGCTGCTGCATCAGCCGATGGCACACCAACCGGGGCACAAACCCAATCTCGCTGGCGCTGAGGGCCACGGCCTGGGTTTGGTGGATGCCGTGGTCGGCTCCCCCCATCAGCGACACATGGCCAAATAAATCTCCGTCACTGCGCTGCCGAATCAGCAGTGGCCCCAGGGCCGAGGGCCGATAGATCGCCACCGATCCCCGCTTCAGCAGGTACAGGCCCAGGGAGGGCGATTGGGGCTGAAACAACACCGCCCCCGCCACCGCCGTCAGGGGATGGAGGGCCTGGGCCAAGGCTTGGATCGCCGCATCGGGTAACTGCCCCCAGAGCCGATGATCACGCAACCAACGATCCTGGGCGGCGAGGGTGGTGGCGTCCACCGAGGGTAAATCCGTTAACCCTGCACCCAAGGCGGGGGTGTTTGGCATCTCAGCCCGCATTGGCCACCGCCTGCCATTCCTTCACCAGGGCGGCGGGTACCATCAGCCGCACCGCTTCTCCCTCCACCGTGGGTAGGGCCAACTGGAGGGGAATTTCCGCCTGCAACTGCGACAGCAGGGGTTGGAGATCGTACTGGCCCACGTGGGGTTCAGGGCGTTCTGCATCGGTAAAAATTTTGCCCGAAGCATCGGCGGCGGTGAAGGTTTTACCCAGGGAGTTGGTCAGGGTGAGGGGCTGCTGGCGATCCAGGGTGACCGATCCAGGGAATCCCACCAGCCGCACCGCAAAGGTGGCCGTGCCATCGGGACGCTGGCGTTTAAAGGCAATCACCTGCCAGCTTCGCCCCCGCTGATCTTGCACCGTCTGCCGCGACTGCACCACCACCTGCCCAGGAGCCTCTTCTAGGGTGCGCACCGTGGCCCAGGCGGCGGGCATTCCCCAGCCCAGCCCTAGGATGATTCCCAACACCAGCACCAACCCTCGCCGCATCCCGGCCCAGACTCGGCGAATCCATCGATCCATGGTCTTTTCCTGCATTCGTAGGTTTTAGAGAAGGCGAGTTGGTACGGGGCCTCGCACCGACGTTGGGCGGGGGCCAAGTATATCTAATATAGCTAAATAGTTATGAAGTCGCAAAATGCGATCCAGCCCTGGCCCAGATGACCTCACCCCAGACACCTGAGATGGTTTGGCAGCGCTTTGATGCGTTGCGCCAACGGCTCACCGCAGATCTTTAGTCGCTGGGGATGTGGTTGGAGAACATGTAGATGCGTTGGGTTTCGAGGCCCTGGATGAGATCGGAGGGTTTGACATCTTCGGTGGGGTCGCCGCGATGGAAGATCTGGCGGTTGAGGCTGACCTGAAGACCGCTGAAGGGGTCAGTGCCGTTGGAAATTAAAAAGGCCATTTGGTTGAGGTCGGGCCAGGTCACCAGGTCGTCTAGCACCGTGGTGAGAGCCTTGAGGTGGGGCTGATTGGGGTCGGTATACCAGTCGGCGTCAACGGCTTCGGGGCTTTCTAGGCCGAGATGAATAATTTGGTGGGGCTGGCTAAACAGGGCCGCCGCCACGGAACGGGCTTCTTCCTGTAAGCGCAGCCCTTGGGCCTGGGCGAGGTGGCGCAGTTTCTCTAGCTTTTGGTAGCGATCCGCCGCCGCCAGTGGCCCCCGGTGCCAGTGGATAGCCACCGTAACCAGGTAGGTTTGCAGCATCAGGTGGCCCAGCTTTTGGGCCTTGGTGGAGAGATAGCTGGAGTTGTAGGGGGTGGCTTCGATGATCAGCGGCACCCGGTCTACCATTTCCAGGCCATAGCCCTTGAGGCCAGCAATTTTGCGGGGGTTGTTGGTAATCAGGCAGAATTTTTTCACGCCGATGTCGTTGAGGATTTGCGCTCCAATGCCGTAGTTGCGCTGATCCACAGGCAAGCCCAGCTTTTCGTTGGCCTCCACGGTATCGAGGCCCATATCTTGCAGGGAGTAGGCTTTGAGTTTGTTCACTAAGCCAATGCCCCGGCCCTCCTGGCGCAGGTAGACGACCACGCCCCGTCCGGCGGCTTCAATCATTTTCAGGGCCGCCTGAAGCTGCATTCGGCAGTCGCAGCGCAGGGAACCAAAGGCGTCCCCCGTCAAACACTCGGAATGCACCCGCACCATCACCGAATTGTCGGTAAAGGTGGCGGGGTCGCCTTTCACTAGGGCGACGTGCTCGGAATCATCCAGCAAATTCCGGTAGGCGTAGATGTGGAAGAGGCCAAACTGGGTGGGCAGTTCCGCCACCGCTTCCCGCTGCACAAAGCGCTCGTGCTGGAGGCGATAGCGGATCAGATCGGCAATGCTGATCAGCTTGAGGCCAAAGGTTTTGGCATAGTCCACCAGTTCCGGCAGACGGGCCATGGAGCCATCGGGGTTTTGGATTTCGCAGATTACCCCCGCCGGATAGAGTCCCGCCAGTCGGGCCAAATCCACCCCGGCCTCGGTGTGGCCTGCCCGCTTGAGAACGCCGCCATGTTTGGCCCGCAGCGGAAAAATATGGCCCGGTCGGCGCAGGTCGTTGGGGCGAGCGTTGGGGTTGATGGCCACCTGAATCGTTCGCGCCCGGTCTTCGGCGGAAATACCCGTGGTCACCCCCCAGGCCAGGGCGGCATCGATACTGACGGTGAAGGCGGTTTGTTCGTTTTCGTCCTCAAAGGCGCTGTGGCTCACCATCAGGGGCAGGTCGAGTTCATCCAGCCGCTCCCCGGTCATGGCGAGGCAAATCAGCCCCCGCGCCTCCACCGCCATAAAGTTGATGTTGTCGGGGGTGGCAAACTGGGCGGCGCAGATCACGTCCCCTTCGTTTTCCCGGTTTTCGTCATCCACCACCACGATAGATTTCCCCGCCGCCAAATCTTGCAGGGCCGATTCGATGGAATCAAACTGAAAATCTGAGGGAAGGGTGTCGGCGGGCGGTTGTGGAGCGGACGGAACGTTCCCCGATGCTGGGTTAACCACGGTACCAATAAACCTGCTAAAGAAATGATGAGGGAGACAGGGCCGAAGGACTCGGATTTAGCGGATCACCCACGAATCAATCAAGCCAATCGTTCATCGATCCCATCGCCAAGCATCTATTATACGAGTCTCCGTTGGTGGATCGCGGCTCACCCGTCCCAGTTTGAGCAAGCCCAGCAGCCCCTTGTGCCCACAACGACATCAATCGATGCCTCAACAGAACATTTATCGGATCGGTCTACCCTTATTCACGACCTATCTGGCAGATGGTCTGATGACCCTGAACGGGAAACGCTGAGAGCAAACTTGGGACGAGATATCGTGCGGGCTTGGATCTCTACATAGGGGTTGCAAAGTTCAACCACCCTGGCAAGCCCTGCCAGAAACTCTAGCGACGATGGGCTCATTGCGGAACTGGCCCTGGCAGAGAAGGGAACGCCAGTGACTCCGATACTCGCGGGTTTAGTCGGCTAGAAGGGCTACCGCTGGTGCCTTGGGATCTCGGTGAGCCGGGGTAGGGTGAACGGCAAGGGGACAGGCTGTCTCCCCATCCATGGGGTTTTAAGCGGTTCTGACGTGGAAGTCGGATCATAGATCGCAGATGAAAAACTCGGCTTGAAAAAGTCGTTACAATTATTTACGCTGATATATATTTTTGTGAAAAAATAAACCGCTACCCATGCCTGACACAATCACCAAGCTGGCCTACCAAACCTTTCAGCAGGGCAAAAGCTATTTTGGGGTTACCCACAAGTCCCTTAGCGGCCAACTGATGCGGGCCTTCAATCCGCCCAAGGTCAAGATTCAAGACGTTGATTTCAAGACGCTTCAAATTCTCCAGCAGCGCCTGAACGACCTCCTAGAGCAGGATTGGGCCGATGCCGAGGCAGGTGTGTATCCCAAGGAACTGTTGTTTGACAACCCCTGGGATGAATTTTTTCGGTTCTATCCCTTCGTGTGTCTCGATCTCCCCGGCCTTTGGGAACGAGCGAATCGTCGCCACTACCACAGCTTCGACGCCGACATTGATACTTCCGGCTATCCCAAGTACTACCTGCAAAATTTCCACCACCAAACCAACGGCTATCTCAGTGAGATGTCGGCTAACCTGTACGATCTTCAGGTGGAAATCCTCTTCAACGGATCCGCTGACCCCATGCGGCGGCGCATTTTGGCTCCGCTCAAAGCCGCCCTAGCCGATAAGCCCAAGCCCAAGGTGCTCGACATCGCCTGCGGTACCGGGCGCACCCTCAGTATGATCCGCGATACCCTGCCCCAAACCTTGCTGTATGGGGTGGATTTGTCTCCGGCCTACCTCCGTAAGGCGAATGGCTTGCTGTCTAGCAAGCCCAGGGTATTGCCCCAGTTGGTGCAGGCCAATGGCGAAGATCTCCCCTTTGTGGCGGCCTACTTTGAGGCCGTGGTGAGTGTGTTCCTGTTCCACGAACTACCCGCCGAAGCCCGCCAAAACGTGATCAACGAAGCCTATCGCGTGGTCAAACCGGGCGGCGTCTTCATCATCTGCGACTCCATCCAGCGGTCGGATTCTCCCGAATTTGAGGTGATGATGGACAACTTTCCAACCATGTTCCACGAGCCCTACTATCGCCACTACACCACCGACGACCTCAACCAGCGCCTCATCGATGCCGGGTTCGAGTCCGTCAGTAACCAAGTCCACTTTATGAGCAAGTATTGGGTAGCCCACAAGCCCGCCACCTAGATTAACCCCCTAGATCCGCCAGCGGTACAGCACGGAATCCTCCTCGGAGGGTTCTAGCTTTATCGTGGTTTCTGGAATCCAATCATCCATATCAAACTGGTGGGAAATGACACGGGCTCCGGGTTGGAGTTGACTGAGCAAGTGAGGCCGTAGCCGCAGGTTGAGATGGGGCAGCAGGTAAATGAGCACCACCGTGGCCTGTCGTACATCGGCCTCGAACAGGTTGCCCTGCATGAAGGTGATCCGATCCCCTACCCCCGCCGCCTCGGCATCTAGGCGAGCCTGGGCCAAGAGGTCAGGGTTGATGTCAATGCCCACCCCGCAAACGCCATAGACCGTCGCCGCCTGAATCAACAGCCGACCATCACCGCAACCGAGGTCATAGACGCGATCTGCCGGGGTTAGTTCTGCCAGCGCCAACATCGCCGCCACGGCGTCGGAGGGCGTAGGGATGAAGGCAATATCGGGACGAGGATGGGCCATAGCCTAGGCATTCCGATTGGCCCAGTGGGCTTGAACGTCGGGTAGGTTAAATAGCGCAGTAAAGGCGATGCCCTGCTCGGCGTAGAGTTCTGCCCCTCCCTGTTGCCGATCCACGAGGGCCAAGATTTGATCCACCTGATAGCCCGCCGCCTGGAGTCGTTCCACCGCCTTGAGGGCCGATTGTCCGGTGGTCACCACATCTTCTAGTACCGTGATGACACTCCCCGCCGGGAGGCTCACCCCTTCGATGTAGGCTTTGGTGCCGTGGCCCTTGGCTTCCTTCCGAATAATCAGCGGGAACAGTTGTCGTCCCCCATACATCGCCACCAGGCTAACCGCAGACACCATGGGATCGGCCCCTAGGGTCAGCCCCGCCACGCCGATGACCTCCGGCCCAACCTGTTCCAGCATCAGCCGCCCCAGCATTAGCGCCCCCTGAGGGTGCAGCGTCACCAGTTTGCCGTTGATGTAGTAGGTGCTGCGCTGTCCAGAGGTGAGGACGAAATCCCCCTCCTGGTAGGCTCCCTGGCAGATCAGATCTAGGAGCGCCAGCCGCAAATCCGCCGCTTCCATCTGGGCGAGATCTGGGCCATTGTATTGGGAAGAGACGTCCGTCATGGCATCGGGGATTGGGGATTGGGGATTACAGATACTTTAATGGCCTACGGCCTCTGTAACAATACGCCAACAATAGGCCAGAAAACCTGTGTCGCTTTTCAGCCTTTGCGATATAAAGGGGGGGAAGGAGTGTGCTTAAGCCCAGTATCTAGGCTGATGTTTAGTTCCCTTGGCTCCGCTCCAACCTAGGGAGTACTCTGGCGAACGGTCAGCGATGGCCCTAGCGTATCCCCCATCCACTGTCCTGTAAGGTTCTGAGGAGGCATGGCGATGGCCATTCAATTCAAGCACATCTCTGGAATGCTGGCGCTTTTAGCGGCTTGCACCGTGTCCCCCGCCGCCATGGCTCAGGACATGCAATCCCACGATATGAGAACTATCCCAGAAGCCCTCAGTGACCTGATGTCCACCTATTCCGGCGACTTTTTTATCAACCGCACCATGGGCCGCCAAGGCGGTAGAATGGTCGGCTTCGGTTTCCCGGAGCGCGAACTAGAGTGGGATGCCAATGCCACCGCCACCGCCTTTCAAGAGTTGATGCGGCTGCAAAACACCACCGACCCCACCCTGCGCGTACCCGATTTGGCCAACCCCTACACCTCCTCTCTGCTGACTATGCCCAGCAGCCAGGTTCCCCTGGTGGGCACTGAATTCATCTTCGAGCGCTTCTAGCCTAAAATTCCGCCCCACGAAGGGGGTATTGCAGTAGGCCGACACCCGTAGTCCAAGATGTAGACTGCGGGTGTTTTCATGATTAAAATCCAGGGTGCAGGAGTTGAACCTGCCTAAGGCGAATTATGAGTTCGCTGCCTTTCTCCGCTCGGCCAACCCTGGGGAGTTGGTTCTATTGTAGGCCGTTGATTGCCGAAGCGTCTATTCTTCTAGCTGCCACAGTTCGCGGTTGTAGCCTTCATCCAAAATGCGCTTGGGCCGCAGCACCAAAATCACTCGGCCCAAAATAGCTGCATTCGGCGGATTCTCTGACCAGACGAGTCCCAGTTGGCCGTCCTCTTCGGTAAAGAAGTAGTTATCGTCGTCCCAGGTGCGATCCGCCCGGTCTACCACCACGAGGACGGGTTCATTGGGAGTATCAGCGGGCATATGGGGCAATTGGCCCGACTGGGTCAGCAACCCCACCGGATCTTCGGCCCGAAAAATCACCTGCCAACCGGGTACGGCGATCCAGGCGCTTGGCCCCGTCGTTCGCACCAAGCCAAAGGGATCCTCGGGCAGGGAGACGGGCACGGATTTCAAGTCATCCACCGACATGGGCAGTTGCCCCGCCACCGGAATCACGCGGGGGAGTTCCGTTTCCGATTCAATGCGATACAAGGGCAGGCGAGGAGCGGTACGGGCTTTGACCACCGTAAAGTCGGTGAGCAGTTTTTCGATCTGTTGGCGGGCCTCCGCACTTTCCGCAAACCGCAACCCCTGGGCAATCAGGCGAGATCGATCCTGCAAGTCATCCTTTTGGCGGGCCAACTTCCAAAAGTGAAAGGCCAGGGCATCCCCTGGGCCATCGCCAAAACCGGATGGGTTTTCCTTGCGGTAGCTATATTCCTTGATGGGTTTGACGAGATCGCGCACGGCGTCCGAGTCGAGCCCATGGCGCAGAATAAACTCCGCTACGCTAGCCCGATCTGCCTGGGAGAGAATCCGGAGTTCGTAGAGAGCATCGCTACCCCGCTCGGTAAAGTGGGCCTGGGTGGTGTCTGCAACCCCTACTTTGAGGATGGACTGAAACACCTGCTCCGCTACCATAATCTGGTTTTGGTGGATGGGTTCGATGCCCGTTTCCTCAAAAATTTGCTGGGGGGTGAACTTGGCCCGTTGCAGCGCTTGGCACCCCTGCGCCCAATCCACCCAAGTCCCCTGCTTACGCCGCAGCCGCAACAGAATATCCTGCACAGCCTCAGGGTCGGGAATGGGGGCAGAACCAGAAAACACCATAGTGATTAACCGCTTGGACAAGACTCAATATCTGTCCTGACTCTATCGCGAATGGCTAGCCAAGAACCCCAACCCAGGCAAAACTTAGCGCCAGATTCAAGGTGACTGGGCCAACACCCCCCATCAAGCCAAAAATGAGGGTTGACGAATGTCCCCCTCTTACGCGACTATTAATGATGCGCGAGATGCGTAAGGGGCTATAGCTCAGTTGGTAGAGCGCTTGAATGGCATTCAAGAGGTCAGCGGTTCGAACCCGCTTAGCTCCATATCTTAATCCTGTAGGGGTTTCAGCTAGTTGGAGCACGCTCTAGAAATCGGGTGGTGTGGGTTGCGTGTGTTCAATTCATAGCACAACAACCCCGACGGTAGCCACTATCCAGACTGCCCTGGTCGTTTCGGGGATATCCCTGTCATGTTCTACCAATTCAGCCCCTACCTCAATCCTTTGTGATCTACTGAGGATAGGAATTCTGACAACACCTCGAAGTTTCTTTCCTTTTCGTAATGATGGCCGAAACCATTCCGCTGTTCTGGTTGCCGATGTTTTTGCATTGCCTGATCGGCCTGGTGGCGGCCCAGGTGGCCTGTCGTAAGGGGTACGACCTGGGGATTTGGCTGTTGTGGGGCACCCTCGGCGGCACGGTAGCTCTGATCGATGCCCTGCGGCGACCTCGGCGTAATGGCCCAATCGTCCGATGAACAGGTACTTAACGGCAAGCTGGCGGCGGTTTGTGGCGTGGTTGCCTGTGCTGCATTCCCAGGTGTGGTGGTTGGCGGCGGGGCGGCTGCTCTCCCAGGTGGGGATTGGTTTCACCCTGTTCTATGCGCCTATTTTCTTTGTCAACCAGGTGGGGATTTCGGCCACCCAGGTGGGTCTGGGGCTGGGGCTGGGGTCGGTATTGGGCATTGCGGGCCGCATTCTGGGCGGGTCGATGGTGGATTCGCCCCGATGGGGGCGGCGTCCGGTGTTGCTGTGGTCCACATTAATTTCTGCCCTGGCCGATGGGGTATTGGTGTTGGCCCAGGGGTTGCCGTTGTTTCTGTTGGGCAAGGGATTGATGGGCTTTGGGGTGGGGCTGTACTGGCCTGCCACCGAAACCGTCACCGCCGACCTCACCCCGCCGGAACACCGCAACGAAGCCTTTGCCATCGTGCGCTTGGCGGATAACTTGGGCCTGGGGGCTGGGGTGGTGCTGGGCGGGCTGTTGATTGCCCTCACTGGGCAGTATCGCGCCCTGTTTGTGATTGACGGCATCACGTTTTTACTGTTTTTTGGACTCATTTATACCTCCATTGCCGAAACCCGCCCCCCCGGCCCCTCCCAGGTAAGCTTCTTCCAGGGCTGGGGTCGAGCCCTGCGGGACGGCAACCTGATGATCTATTCCCTGGTGAACGTGCTGCTGACGGGCTACCTTTCCCAGGTGCAAAGTACGCTGCCTGTGTACCTCAACCGCTTTGCCACCGGGGCCACGGGCCAAGGTCTGCCCACCTCAACTCTGGGGATACTGTTCACGGGCTATGTGGCCTTGGCGACCCTGTGCCAACTGCCCATGGCGCGGTGGCTGCGGCGATTTTCGGCGGCCCAGGGGTTAATGCTGTCGTCTTTATTTTGGGGATTAGGCTTTAGCCTGGTTTGGCGGGCGGGGGTGGGGGATTGGCCCATCGGGTGGGCGGGGCTGGCCCTGGTGCTGATGGCCCTGGCGATGGTGTCCTATACGCCCATTGGCTCGGCCTTGGTGGCGGCGATTGCCCCCGATGCCCTGCGTGGGGTTTACCAATCCGTGAACTCCATGGGCTGGGCCTTTGGTTACTTGATTGGCCCACCCCTAGGCGGCTGGGCGATTGACCAAGGATCGCCTCTAGCCCAAAACTATTGGCTGTTCCTGGCGGCTTCAGTACTGCCTGCCCTAGGGATTTTGGCGGTGCTCCACCAACGGCTGCGCTGATCCCCGTCCCTTCCAGAACGCGGCTAAGGCGTTGGGCTAGAGAGCAGATGCTCGATCACCATCCACAATTGCTTCAGCCGCACGGGTTTACTGAGGTATTCATTAGCCCCCACATACAGGCATTTTTCCCGATCTCCCTCCATCACTAAGGCCGTCAGCGCAATGATGGGAGTATGTTGCAAGGGAGGATGACTTCGGATGGCTTTAATGGCCTCAATGCCGTTCAATTTTGGCATTTGAATATCCATAATCATCAAATCAGGACACTCTGCCATGGCCAACGCTACGGCCTGTTCGCCATCATGCGCAATCACCAATTGGCACCCTCTAATCTCCAAATAATTTTTCACCATCAGGCCATTAGCCAAGTTATCTTCAGCCAACAAAATTAGAGGTGATGGCAGATGTTCGATCCGGCCTTCGATAGCCCTTTGCTGAGGTTGATTCGTACTACTGCTCGAAAGGGTTGTCAAAGCAGTGTGCAGGGCTGACTCCGAGACAATGGGCACATCCACCGTAAAACAACTGCCCACTCCTACCTCACTCGTAACCGCCACTTTGCCCCCATGAAGATCGACAATTTTCTTCACTAGAGTCAGCCCTAAACCTGTGCCTTCATGCTGTCGATTGAGGGCACTATCAATTTGCACAAAGGGCTGAAATAATCGATCTACATTTTCAGGGGCAATGCCAATTCCCGTATCCTTTACGGCCAGCCGTAGGTGGTTTGGAGCTTGATTCGCTGAGACTGGAGGATAAATCACCTCTAGGGTAACCTGGCCATGATCCGGGGTAAATTTCACGGCATTATTCAATAGATTCAGTAAAACCTGCCGTATACGGCCTTCATCGACATGAATCCTAGGAATCTGAAAAGGAAGCGACATTCTGAGCTGAATGCTCTTTTTGAGAGCTTGGGCCTCAACCAGAGCTAGGCTGGACTCACACAGGGGAGCAACAGCGACATTTTGTAGGTTCAGCTCAAGTTTTTCCGATTCAATTTTGGCCACGTCCAGAATATCGTTAATGATATTGAGCAGATGTTGCCCGCTGTTTTCGATGGTGTTGAGGGCATCCCCCTGCTGGAGGTTCATCTCGCCATAGATGCCTTCCTGAAGAATTTCGGTCATGCCTAGAATGGCATTCAAGGGAGTCCGCAGTTCATGGCTCATCATAGCCATAAATTCATCCTTGAGGCGACTGGCTTTAATCAATTCCTCAGTGAGCTGTTGTTGTTTGATATCGGCTAGTTTGCGCTCGGTAATATCGTAGGCAAAGCCTAGAAAGGCAATCACTTCCCCCTGATCATTGAATTGAGGGGAGGCGCTGGTCATATGCCACCGCCAGTTACCATCTTTATGGATAACGCGATATTCCAATCCGCGTTTCTTCTCTCCAGCCATCACCGCCGCAAAGAATTCCTGACAATGGGCAACATCGTCGGGATGCAAAACTTCAGGGAAAGATAGTCCTTGCAACTCTTCAGGCTTAAATCCAAGCAGATCTTCGGTGTTGGGTGAGAGATAGGCAAAGGTGCCATCAGTATTGATGCTATAAATGAGGTCGTTAGCCGTTTCGATAAAGGTTCGATATTTGGCCTCACTCTCCTCTAGGGCGGCAATAAAAGTTTTGCGTTCAGTGATATCTTCAACTAAGCCCTCAATGGCCACTAGAGATCCTGAGTCGTCCCAAACGGCATGTTGTAAAATATTGACCGTTCGCCGTTCGCCATCCGGTCGAATAAAAGACATCTCTAGCTGGGCATCGTTTTTGTCCCGCAGCATCCGATCAACTTCAGTCGTTGCAACTTCAAGATATTCTGGCAACCAGTTAACGGCAGTCATCCAAGGCTTTCCCAGGATATCCTCAGTCCTAATGCCAAAGATATGCTCGACGCTATGGCTCACATAGGTCAGGATCGAGTCGGTATGGCTGAACACTAAAAATTTATCGCTAATGTCGTTTAAAAGTCGTTGAAATTTGGCCTGATTTGCCTCTAATTCTGCGGTGCGTTGTCTCACCTTATTTTCCAGAATTCGATTCATCTGGGAAATTTCATCGTGAGCCTGTTTTAGTTCTGCTTCGTAGTGCTTGGTTTTGGTAATGTCGGTTAATACCCCTTCCCAAACTGTGGAACCATCGGGCAGATCCCGTGGAATCGATTCAGCGCTAATCCAGCGGATCTCCCCATCAATGAGTAGGCGAGTTTCGCCATAGAAGGGGATTTTCTTGGCAAAGGCTTCTGCGTTTAGGGCAACCCAATCATCGTACTCGTCGGGATGAACACAGGCGAATCCCTTGAGTGGATCAGATTCCGCTGTTTTGCGATCCAGTCCCGTTAACTCAAGAAAGCGCTCACTCATAAAGGAAAAGTAGGCCATGGGTTGATCGGGCCTTTTTACCATCGTGTAGGTGCCCACGGGAATCGCCTCGGTGATGGCTAATGCTGTTTTTGCTAGGTTTTGGCGGGCTTCCTCCAGCTCAGATTCAGCATTTTTTAGGGTCGTTAGGTCTTGTATGGTGACGATAATTTTATTGTCTAGAGTAATGGCTCCAAAGAGAATATTGAGCGTTTTACCCGATTTATTGGTAACCTTGCATGGTAAATAACTCGTTTTCCCAGTAGCCTTCTGTCTAGCAATGAGAGCTTGCCATTGATCAGAAACCTCCTGCCGATAGTTGAGGTCTGGGTAGGCTCGCTCAAACCATTGATTGACCGTGGCAATCTCAGAGAGATCGTAGGCAAAAATGTTCTTGAATTGGTGGTTAATAAACGTAATTTCTGGATTGTCCTTCAGGTTGTAGCTAGCGATGGCAATGGGAGCCTTGTCTAGCATTTCCATATATTCTGCCGTGATCTGGCTAAGCTCCTGTTCCTTTTGCTTAATATCGGTAATATCAATAAAGGAGGATAGAATGCAGTCGCCTAGGAGAGTAGCGTTGAGGAGGATGGTTTTTACACCCCCGTCTTGGCCCTGAATTCTACATTCCTCTGGGTTGGCATGGCGCTGGCCAGTCTGGACGTTATCGATCAGTCTTAACCAGCGGTGATACTGATTATTCTGAGGATCAGTATCGTCAGAACCTAGGGTAATCCAGGTGTCAATACTTGGTAGATCGTTGATGGTATAGCCAAATAGGCGGGTGAACCTGGCATTGACATACAAAATACGGGCATTGGGTGGAACGGTATATAGACCGATGGCCACGGGCAACGCATCAAAGACCTTCGTTAAGGGTGATTGGTTGGCTAATAGGATATTGATCCAGCCGTTTTCGTCAGTTTGAGTATCTCCACAGAACATGTCGGTAAAGTCAGGATGCATGGTGGGTTCCTCTCAAAACTTAGACAAGATATACGGGAGATATCAGCAAAGTAAACGGTTTCGCATCGGCCTGCAATTAATCCCTTGAAAGAGAAATTGCCCTAGTCAGGATGGGCACCGCAGGATCTCAAGGCTTAAACAGCGGAATAATCCAGGCGGCAACAAGGCTTACCAAAATTGAAATTTCTAGGGCAATCATCGCGGTCATGGGTTGAAACCAGCCTTGCCATGCCCCTTGCTGCGTTACCACCCACCATTGGGACAGATGATTGGGCCAGTGGGCGGGGCTGTCTTTGTCGCGAAACCGCCAGGTCAGCATCGACAGCAGCAGCGGTGCACCGCCGACCTTGGCATTCATCAGCAGGTGGAGGGCAAGGGACAGAACCATTACCACCCAGGAAATGAGGTGGGCGTAGTACCAAGCATGACTCAGTTCGCCAGCGGGCAACCAGCTAGATCCCATCATTTTGCCGCTGAAGAGGGCGAAGGTGAGGGCCAGCAGGGCGAAGGTATTGGTGATGCGGTTGAGGGTGTACCACCAGATGGGTTTACCAACCTGGGCCAGTTTTTTGAAGGTATCGGGCTGCACCAAGCGCCGCTGCCCCGGACGACAGGCATAGACCACCAGGGCGGGAAAAATCAGCAATGTCCACAGGCCAAAGGTGCCGTGAATCCCTTCAATATCAGGGAACTTGGGCAGAGGAATGCCACCCCAGCGGCCATCGTAGGTGTCGTAGGTCCAGTAGGCGGTGAGGAGAGCGGCGATGAGACACAGGGCCGTGATGCCGTGCAAAACCCGCAGCAAAAAGGGCTGGTAGGGACGAGTGGGCGTAGTCTTTTGAGACATTGGCTTTTGGGCGTTTTGGGTCATCTCAAGCCGAGCCATAGCATCGGTTGTTGAGGCAGTGAGCGGTTTTACTATATTGTGAGACTGAGAATAGCCAAACCGCCACAAATACGGAGTTGCCACACCCCCTAACCCAGTGAACCACTGAGTTGATCAGCCATTCTGCATTACACCGACTGAACCGCTTGAAGGGCGCGTTGCACCACCTCTACCCCGGCATTGGGTTTGCAAGATTCCTCGGTGAGAATGCGCCTCCAGTGGCGGCTACCCGGTTGTCCGGCAAACAGCATCAACAGATGGCGGGTGATTTTGTTCAGCTTCAGCCCTCGGCTCGTCCAGTGGTCGATGTAGGGCAGCAAGGCTTCCACGATCTGAGCGCGGGTTAGCGGAGTTTCGTTGACCCCAAAGAACCGCTGATCCACCGCAGCAAATAGGTAAGGATTATCATAGGCGGCGCGACCCATCATCACCCCATCTACCCGATTCAGGTGCGTCGTGGCCTGATCGAGGCTAACAATGCCGCCGTTAATTTCAATCCACAGGTGGGGAAAATCTTGCTTGAGGCGATACACATCCCCATAGCGCAGGGGCGGCACGGTGCGATTATCCTTGGGGCTAAGCCCCTGAAGCCAAGCCTTGCGGGCATGAACGGTGAAATGCCGACATCCGGTTTGGGCCACGGTGCCGACAAAATTCACCATGTCCTCGTAGCGATCCAGGTCATCTACGCCAATGCGGTGCTTCACGCTCACCGGAAGGGAACTCGCCGCCCGCATCGCCGCCACCGCCTCGGCCACCCGCTGGGGCTGGGTCATCAAACAAGCGCCAAAGTTGCCGCTTTGCACCCGGTCGCTGGGGCAACCCACATTCAGGTTAATGGCATCGTAGCCAAAATCCACCGCTGCCCTAGTTGCTTCCACTAGCAGGGCCGGATTATCCCCCCCCACCTGCAACACCAAGGGCCGCTCATCGGCAGTGAAGCCCAGCAAATGATCCCGATCTCCGTAGTGAATCGCCTGGGCGGTGACCATCTCCGTATAGAGCAGAGTGTGGCGACTGATCTGCCGCATAAAGTAACGATAGTGCCGATCCGTCCGATCCATCATCGGCGCAAGGCTGAGGGGCACCTCAATGGGTCGGGCTACTCCAGGGGAGGGCTGGGGGGTGGCATCCAAATCCGCTGTTAATCCCATCTCCCTCTGTTCCACTGCCCTACTTCTTGGCCCCATGATTACCCATGCAGTCTAGCATTCTGCTCTCCAGCAGGGCGATGGCCCTAGATGCCACTATCCAACAAAAACGCCGCCGTAGGCAGGGCAACTCCAACCTAAGACAGCGACAGATGAGACTAACAGTGTTCTCGGACGTCAATCCAGGAAACTACGCAGAGACCTTGGTCTTCTTTTTCATCGCCAAACCAAGCATGGCAAAGGTACCCAAAGCCGCAGCCGTAGCAGGCTCAGGCACATCGACATCGCCAGAATCATCAGGGGTGAAAGCAAAAAAGCTGGCGTGGGAGAGCCCCTGTCCTTGGGGATTAGGGCCACCTGTCAATGATGTGCCAATCGTATTAAAGTTGATGGAGCTGATGCCAGTGGTGCCCCCATCAAACAGGTAGAGGCTGAAGGAGTTAGACGCTTTGAGGGAGATGCCGAACAGCCCAACCTTAGCGGTATCAAACGTTAGGATGCCACTATTTGTCGTTGGGTTGCTGGTAAACACACCATTACCAGGATTGTTATCAGACTTATCAGCGGTGCTTGCCGACCAAGTTCCTAATAAGCCCTTATTGGTAGTGTATTCAGTGAGAAGAGCGATGAGTCCGCTGGAATTGTCGCTTCCACCTTCGGAAACGTCGTTCCCTTCAAAAGCCCCCCAGCACTCCATATACATGGGGTTAAAAAGCCCGCTAGCAGCGGTACAGGAAACCCCTGTTGACGTTAGAGCCTGAGCGGGGGCGAAAGTGCCTGATAAAGCGATGGAACCTGCGGCTAGGGCGGATGCCCCCAGAAATGCCAGTGTTTTCATAGGTTGTATTATCTCCGTAGGTGAACGGAATGAAGAGGCATGTTAGGTGAGATGCAACTGGGCCTAGGCTTGCCTGTAGAGCAGCATATGGGCCTAGGACGAAGAATATGCGTATAAGTACGCAGTTATCCTACTTAAGTAAGGTATCACTTCCTTTCAGGGTGATTGTCTAGGTAGTCCTTGTCTTCATCAATACTTTACGGGAGTGACTGGGACTGAGGGATGCAAGTTTACGGTGTAACTAAATTGTTGCGATCTGAAGATCTTCGTGGTCTCTGTGCCAGATTTCAACGGCGTAATTTCCTCTATTCAGAGGATTCTATCGATCCGATAATGGTGCCAAAATGCCGATCTACAGGGATGTGATCTCCCTTGACTAAGGCCAGAACTCGTTTCAGCGGACAAAGCCAGATTCGCCCCTGCGTTAACCACCAAGCTGAAATGACTTCGACTGGGCTAAGGCATTGAGAATGGCCTTGAACCAACAAAGATTAAGGCTTGGATGAAGAAAAGATAAACGGATCCTAGCTGATTGATCAGGGGAATTTCGCAAGTTGATAGGACTGATTCGAGTTTGGATTCGTGATCATCACGGATAGCTTGCCCAGCTTGCTCAGCTATGGATTTTGAGAAAGGTGATTGCCTCGGCACAACCCTAAACTCTAAAACGAGGTGTAGGGAGATTTTGGAGTCGTGCCTCGTCCGAGATCTCTAGGTTTACTGAGGGTTGATAGCCCACCTTCCCGGAAACTACTCAGACGCCGATTCGAGGATTCAACGGAGAAGCCGTATTTCAACGCAGGTCATACGTAGATAGGGATGTTTAAGTAAAAAAGAACACCGAACATCGGCGGTTCCTAGACTGTGCCACGGAGAGGAGATCCCCGCTCCGTCGATGGCTTGAGATCGTCCCTATCCTCACCGGAGAATCATCGCTCAATGAAACCCACGACTCTAATTGGTTCTACCCTGGCTCTGTCTGTGATGGCCCTTGTAATGGCTCCCCAAGCCCAAGCAGCGGCAAGTCTATCCTGTGCATCGGGCGCGGTAACGAGCAACCCCCTGGCAGGGGGATCTTCCCTCAGCTATAGCACCTGCTTGGATCCGGTGCGGGGCAACGATGTGACCAGCAGCATTAGTGCTCCCCTAACCAGCTTTTTGAACGAAACCCTAGGGGAGGGCTGGGTGTTTGACGGCAAGTTTGAAGGGGGGCGTACCAGCTCTGGCCCCAACGACTATGGCTTTAGCTGGGTACAGAATGGCAAAGGTCGTGGCACCTGGGCGGTTAGCGATACGGTGGATCGTCCCTTTGTGATTAGCCTTAAGGCCGGGAACCGCTACACCTCTTACTACTTTGATGGCAGCCTCCCCACCTCCGGTGGAGCCTGGGCCACCTTCGACCAGAAGGATTTATCCCACGCCTCTCTGTTTGTGGGCCGTCCGAGCACCCCGCCGCCTACCCAGGTACCTGAACCTGCTGCTGCCGCCGCCCTGGTATTGGTTGGCCTCACCGCCGTTGGCGTTAGCAAAAAGCAGCGTCCTGCCGACCGCTAACCCTGGGTTACGTTTTCCTAAACGGTCATAGCGCCCCGGAAGCCCATTGGTGTTTTCGGGGCGTTGTCCTATGGTGGATATCGACCTATCCTATCTCGCCCCAAGACCATCAAGGAGACACCCCATGCCGGAACAGCCCGCCACCCGCCAAGAAACCGACAGCATGGGGGCCATTGCCGTACCCAGTGATCGCTACTGGGGGGCGCAAACCCAGCGGTCGATTCGTTATTTTTCCATTGGCCAAGACCAGATGCCCCTGGCGGTGGTTCATGCCATTGCGACGATTAAAAAAGCTTCGGCCCTGGCCAACGCGGATTTGGGCAAACTTCCCCGCGACAAGGCCCAGATGATTGCCCAGGCGGCGGATGAAATCCTATCGGGACAACTCAACGATCACTTCCCGCTGCGGGTGTGGATGACGGGCAGCGGCACCCAGTGCAACATGAACGTGAACGAGGTGATTTCCAATTGGGCTATCGAGCGGGCCGGAGGCGAACTGGGCAGCAAAACCCCGATTCACCCCAACGACCATGTGAATATGTCCCAGTCTTCCAACGATGTGTTTCCGGCGGCGATGCACATTGCAGCGGCCCAAGCCCTGCACCATTCGCTGATTCCCAGCATCAACCGTCTGCGCCACGCCCTGCACGAAAAGGCCAACGCCTGGGCCGATATCGTCAAAATTGGCCGCACCCACATGCAAGACGCCGTTCCCCTCACCCTGGGGCAGGAATTTTCCGGCTATGTGGGGATGCTGGACGACAATCTCGCTCGCCTGGAAACGGTGTTGCCAGAACTCTATCCCCTGGCCCTGGGGGGGACTGCCGTGGGGACGGGGCTGAACGCCGGGGCGGGTTTTGCCAAAACCGCTGCCCAATACATCGCCAAATTTACGGGGTTGCCCTTCGTCACTGCCCCCAACAAGTTCACGGTGATGGGTGCCCACGACGCCCTGGTGATGACCAGCGGTGTGCTGAAAACCCTGGCGGTGTCGCTCTACAAAATTGCCAACGACATTCGCCTGCTGAGCTGCGGCCCCAGGGCGGGCTTTGCCGAGTTGCACCTGCCCGAAAACGAACCCGGTTCCTCCATCATGCCAGGGAAGGTGAACCCCACCCAGTGCGAAGCCCTGGCCATGGTGGCGGTGCAGGTGATGGGCTACGATGCCGCCGTGGCCTTTGCCGGAGCCAGCGGCTACCTAGAAATGAACGTCTACAAGCCGCTGATGGTTTTCAATATCCTGCAATCGGCGCGGCTGATGACCGACAGTAGCCACAACTTCACCGAATTTTTGGTGGAAGGCATGACCCCCAACCGCAAAAAAATCAACCAGTACGTGCAAAATTCCCTGATGCTGGTGACGGCCCTCAGTCCGGTGATTGGCTACGACAAAGCCTCCCAAATTGCCCACCACGCCTTCGAGCACGACCTCACCCTCAAGGACGCTGCCCTGTCCTTGGGCTACATCAGCGCCGAGGACTTTGACCGGGCCATCCATCCTCGCCGCATGACCCAACCCTAGCCCTCCCAGCCGCCCGATTTCTAGCCGCCCCCTTCCTCAACCCCAAGCAATCCTTAAACCTTTTGGAGGTTGTGCCCCGGTGAACATCGGTGCGGATCGCTTTGGCTTTCAATGGTGAGTGGCATTTTAGTAAACCTCGCCTCATTAGGAGGTTGCCATGGTCATGGTCAGAGAAACCCCGGTGTCTTCTAGGAATCGGGTTCAGGGGTATGCGTCCTCCCGTGTTCAGGGGGATAGCTCCAAACGCCTTGGTGGCAATGACGCCCGTCAGCAGGAACTTTCGGACTTCCAGCACCTAATCGAGCATCTGACGGCGGATGGTCGTTTGGCCCGTCGGGACGAAGAGGCCATTTTGTCGGCCTTGGTGGCGGGGGAGGGGTTCAGTACGGCCAAGTGTGCCCTGTTTCGGCAGCTTCAGGAACGGGTTTGGCGGGCCGAACTCTATTTAGATTCCTAATCGATTTAGATTCCTAATCGATCCCCAATCAATCCCCAATGAATTCCCAATCCAGACGATGGTTGTGGGTGGTGTGGCCCCAGTCGGTGGGACAAATCCTCTGGTTTTGGCCAATTTTTGGCCTTGCTCGCCCAGGTCGCCAATTCCCATTGACTCCCCTGGCGAATACTGCGATAGTTGTGCGTAATTCTTGGGTCTGAGCCTAAAACTCGACGACTTGAGGGGAGACTTCTCCCGAATCAAGATCGCCTAACCTGGTTCACCCTCGGCGGCATCCGCCCGGTTGGACAGGCTCAGTCTGACATCACCTTCGCAGTTAGAGTACTCTGATCCCCTCGTCACGATGCCGTATTCCTCCAGAACCCTCGTTGCGGCGCTGCTGCTCCTCAGCACGGCGCAAGCAGGCTCTAAGGCTCTAGCCTTGCCGTTGCCCCCCCTAGTGGCCCAAACCTCAACGACGGTTCCGGTGCCCGACAACGCGCCATCGGCTATTCCACCTCAAGGTATTCCACCTCAAGGTACCGAGGCGTTGATCCTGGCCCAAGCCACCGAATCCCCCAGTGCTCCCGCCGCCCAACCCCAGGGAGGATTTGCCTGGTGGTGGCTATTGCCCATCGCCGCTGGATTGGTCGGAGTCCTGGCCTGGGCCTTGGGCCGTCAAGAGGACGCCCCATCGGATGCGCCGCCTGTTTCGAGGGAGACCGCCGCCGCCCCGCCGCCCCCAGTTGATGCGACCACAGCGGTAACGGAAACTCCCCCAACCACACCAGCATTAACCACCACAGCGGCCCCCCAAGAATCTACCCTTCCAGATGCCACCGCCGCCCCCCTAGAAGCCGATCCCTGGCTTGATCCAGCCCCCGTCGTGGCTGAAACGTCTGAACCTGTCGTCCCTGAGATTCCTGAACCCGTCGCGGCGGAAATCCCTGAACCTGTCGTCCCTGAGATTCCTGAACCTGTCGCGGCTGAGATTCCTGAACCTGTCGTCGCTGAGATTCCCGAACCTGCGGTTGCCGAGGATAGTTCGCTCTCACCCACGGTTGAAACCCCTGAAACGCCGACGGCCCCTTCCGTTGAGGAAACTCCCATTCCTCAGCCTAGTGCGGTTCCGGTGATGGCGGTGGCCACGGGGATGACTGGCCTGGTGGCGGGCGCGGCGGGGCTGGCGGCGGGCGCAGCGGCAGCGATGGCCAGTACCGAAGATCAGACCGATATTGAGGCCAGAAAGTTTGATGTGGTGGGGCAACCCACCGATGGCAGCATCGACCTATCCACCATTGACGATGGCCTGCCACCCCTGCCCGATGGCTATGGGGAAAGCCGGATTGTGCTGATGCCCCGCGATCCTCAGTGGGCCTATGTCTATTGGGATGTGCCCCACACCCACAAGGAAGACCTGCGCCGCCAAGGGGGCGAACGGCTGGCCCTGCGGCTCTACGATGTTACCGATATTGACCGCAACTACCAAGCCCCCCACGGGATGCAACAGTGCGACTGCGACGAACTGGCACGGGATTGGTATCTGCAAATTCCCGTCAGTGATCGCGATTATCAGGCCGAAATCGGTTACATCGCCCACGATGGCCGCTGGTTGTTGCTGGCCCGATCCAACACCATCCGCATTCCCCCCATCTACCCCTCAGACTGGAGCGAAGACCACTTCAAAACCGTTGCCTGGGAGGAAGAACTGCGGGGCAAAACCCTGATGACCCTGGTCGATGCCAACCAGAAATCACGCAGCTTGCACGAGCAAATGTACGCTATTTCCCAAGCGGGCGAGGCGGATCGCGTCGATGGCTCACTCTATGGTTCCATGCAGCACATTCCCGGATCGGTGCCCCACGTACCGGGTTCGGCGCAGCAGGTAGCGGGGTCTATTCAGCACGTCGCCGGATCTGTCCAGCATGTCACTGGATCCATCGCCCCCTATCAGTCCGCAGAAAGCTCCTATTCCTGGGGAGCCTCCGGGGCCGGATTGCTCCACGGGATGCCGGGGCCAGGGAGCCTGGTGCCTACGATGTCGGGAATTTCCTCGATGTCTGGGGTGGGCATGGGTGTGACGATGTCCGGCGTTGGCCTGTCTGGCGTTGGCCTGTCCGGCATTGGTATGTCCGGCATTGGTATGTCCGGCGTTGGCCTGTCCGGCATGAATGTATCTGGATTGAATATGTCCGGGTTGACGATGTCCGGCATTTCGGGCTTAACGATGTCTGGGGTGGGCTTCTCGGCCTCCATGCCCCCGGCCCGCCCGCGCAAATTCTGGCTGGTGGCCGATGCCGAACTGATCGTCTACGGATCCACCGAACCCGATGCCACCGTCACCATGGCCGGACAGCCCATTCCGCTTAGCCCCGAAGGCACCTTCCGAGTCCACACCAGTTTCCCCGATGGCAACATCGACTACCCCATCATGGCCGTGGCGGCAGATGGCGAACAAAATCGGTCGATTCACATGACCTTTGATCGTCAAACCCCCGACCGCCGCACCAACACCAAGGAAGAAGCCCAGGACGAATGGTTCCAGAGCTAGTCACCCCGATGTCCACCGAGAAGTGCGCCGACGGATGGATTTCTCCCGATTGGCTGAGTCGTCCAGCGGTGGAGGTGGCCCCGGATTTGTTGGGTTGTCGGCTGGTGCGGCAATGGCCCGATGGCCGCCAACTGGAGGCGGTGATTGTGGAAACCGAAGCCTACACGGAGGGCGATCCGGCCTGCCATGCCTACCGCCGCCAAACACCCCGCAACCGGGTGATGTTTGGCCCAGCGGGCTATAGCTACGTGTACTTGATCTACGGCATTTACCACTGTTTTAACGTGGTGACAGACCAAACTCGGGTGCCCAGTGCTGTGCTAGTTCGGGCGGTGGAACTGGAGACGGTTCCCCCCTGGTTGGCCCAGGATCGTCAAGCAAAAAACCGGGGAAGGCGACCAGAGAAACCCAGCCGATGGGGGGCTGGCCCCGGCAAAACCTGTCAACTGCTCGACATCGACCGTCGCCTTACGGAACAGCCCTTGATTCCCACAAGCGGCCTATGGCTAGCTCCGCCCACCACCCAGTGGCGGCAACGGGTTGCTCCTTCCCCCAACCGCATCCAAACCACCCGCATCGGCCTCACCCAGGGCACGGAGTTACCCTGGCGCTGGTACATCGAGGATTCTGCCGCTGTCTCGAAACGGGCTTAGCCCAATCCACCGCAGTATCCACCGCAATCAAGACGTTTGTAGAGGTGTTATTTCGGCTTTATGCCCAATCCGAATTGGATAACCCCGATCTCCAGCCCAGTAAACCGTAGGGGCGAGGTCTCCTCGCCCGCTGATACCGGGGGCAAAGGAGCCAGATTTAGTATGAGTTGGGGGTGAGATATTGGCGGAAGAATTGGATTTGGATCTGAGCCGCGAGATTTTGGAAGTGGGGATCGCTGATGCCGTGGCCCATGCCTTCAAACTGGTAGAGGGTGACGGGGGCTCCGGCAGCATCCAGCATGTCGTGGAAGTTGCGGGCTACATCGATTTGAAGAAAATCCTCCGTGCCGTGGAACATCAGGGTGGGGGTGGTGATGGCCGTGGCTCCATAGAGGGGAGAGTTCGCGATGTAGGCTGCGGGGTCTTCCATGGGGGATTGGCCCACTAGGTAGGAGAGCAGGGCCGAATAGCCCAATTGCCATTCGGTGAGGGTATCTAGCAGAGAACACTGGGGGTTCGCCGCCGCAAACAGACCGGGAAACTGGCGCAGGCTTTGGGCCGCAAAGTAGCCACCATAGGAACAGCCACTCACGCCGATTTGGTTGGCCCGCGCCCAGCCCATCTGCACCACCTGTTGAATGATGTCCCTGCCCTCCACAAGGTCGATGTGGCCGAAGTTTTGGTGATCCGCTTGCCCCCGATAGAAGGCTGAGCCAAACCCTTCCCGTCCGGTGAGCGGCACCACCAGGACAGCAATGCCAAAGTTAGGCAGCAGGTTGAGGGGAATTTCCACCTCCGCAGCAAACTCATTGGCCATGGAGAACCCTGGCCCGCCCTCCTGCCAAAACACGAGGGGCACCCCCTGGGGCGGGAAGGCTTGCCCCTCCGGCTGCACCAAAAAGCCCTGGCGGGGGCCGTTTTGGGTGGCAAACTGCACGGGCTGATACTGCACCCGGTTCACGCTTTGCAGATCAGCATTGACCTGGGTGAGGGGTGCCGATGGAGACGGGTCGTTGGATCGCCAGCGAAAGAGTTCGGGTAGTTGGGTGACGGAGGAAAAGCCGTAAATAATCGTGTCGCCGCTGGGGCTGAGGGCTAAGGCCGCAGGATCGACGGAGCCAGGGGGCAAGGGCAGGGGACGCAGGCGAGACTGGCGGGGTTGGGGACGGAGGGCAGGGTTCAGTTCGGTACTGAGTTCGGCCCTGGAATCGGCCCTGGAATCAGGACTAAGGTCGGGGCTGGAATCGGCAGTGGAATCGGTGCCGAGGTCATACACCCAGAGTGGACGCTGATGACCAGCGGAGGCCCAAAACAGCAGTTGATCTTGGCCTAAAAACCACCCCTGAGATTCATAGGGGCCTTGGAGGGCGGGCTCATCAATCGTATGGAGGAGGGTGCCATCACGGTCGTAGACCTGGTAGTAGGCGGAGTCGGGGAAGAGGTAGGTGGGGTGGGGCCGTCCGGCTAGGTGGGCGGGGCGGTGGCGTTTCACCAATAGGCGGCGACCGTCGGGGCTAAAGTAGGCGTCAGCAAAGCTATCCCCATGGTTATCCCCATGGTTATCCCCCTGATCTAGGTCGGCCCGCAGTTCTACCTGTAGGGGTTCGGACTGAGACAGATCAAACAGGCGCACCCAGTTGTGCTGGCGGAAGGGATTGTCTTGGGGAGGGGTGCGGCCTAGGGCATCTTGCACAACCGTACTGGCAAAGTTGGGGCTGTTGGGGCTGCGGTCATACAACTGCTGGGCATCGGTGGCGGTGGCGACGAGGGCCATATACTGCCCATTGGCGGACCAAGTGGGAGGCTGGAGAGTGAAGTCCTGAGGGAGGCGAGCCACTTCTAGTCGCTGGAGAGTATTGAGGGAGACCAGAAACACCACGTCTTCGTCTCCGTCGTAGACCCGGATGGCGAGCCTAGAAAAGTCTGGGGAGATCCCCAACACTTCCCCCGCTTCCTCACCCAAGGGAGCTACCTGGGTACGCGAGACGATCCCCGTCACGCGGTTGAGGGTAACGATTTCCCAGGGGCCGAACACACCCTGTTGCAAAAAATGCAGGGTATTGTTATCCACCCAGCGCACGAGGCCAGCGGGGCTGACCACGACATCCAGAAGATCCGTTGCCTCCGTGAGGTCGCCCGTGGGCAGATCGAGGAAGTAGAGGGTGAGTTGTTCGGGGCTGAGGGGTGAGTCTACGGCCACCAGCAGCGTGGTGCCATCGGGGCTGAGGGTACTGAGAATGTGGGGTCGCTGCACCGCTTGCAGGGCAGACAAACGTTCCTGTTCCGACGCGGACAGTTCGGGCTGATCGGGGATAGCCTCAAGCCCAACGGTGACAATGGCCGCCGGAGTGGGCACCCCTGCCAAAAGAGGTATACCCACCGTGCCCAGCAGCACCGCACACCACCAGAGTACCCCGCGCCCACCCACCCCACCCCCAGTCCGGTGGGGAAATTGCGGTGATCGCGAGATTAGACCGGATGTTTTACCGTGGAAGAAACGAAAATTGCCGCGTGGTAAGAAAATAGGTTTACCTCCCGGAATCAGATCCGTGGGCAACGAAAAACATAGACATCATACCCGTCCCTTGCGCCCTACACGGGGTTTACAAGCCTTTATTAAGAGTCGGCCCTGGTGATTCAAGAGTTCCATATTTCCATCACTCCCATGGCAGATCAGGATACCTACCTGCTGCGCATTGAGGCCGTGGCGGCGGGGGTGCCCTTGGCCGAAACCCAGGTGACTTGGCCCGTGGCAGACTGGCTCACCCAGGCCGAAGCCCTGCTACAAGATCCCCTCCATCAATTGCTCAGCCGTGCCCCCGGTGCTGAAGGGCTCCCCCAAGGGGCCGAGGCGGACTTGGCCATCCACCTAGGGCAAGACCTCTACCAACATCTGTTTCAGGGGCGCATTCGCGATAGCTGGCTGGCGGCTCAGGGGGTGGCCCAACACCTTCAACAACCCCTGCGCCTGCGCCTAGGGTTTAAAAATAGCCGTCTGCAAAGTCTGCCCTGGGAACTGCTCTACGACGAGGATCGCCCCCTGGCCACGGGCATGGATATTACCCTGTGCCGCTACTACCAAGGCCGCAGCATCGTTGATTTAGCCACCCTGCCCCCCCTGGCCCCCGCCTCCGAACCCCTGCGCGTGCTGATGGTGGTTTCTGCCCCCAGTGATCAGCATCGCCTCTCCCTCACCCGCGAAATTAAGCCCCTGCTGGCCGACTTGGCATCGCCCCCCAGTCGCTCTAGCCCCATGCCCCATCCCAGCGCCCGCCTGCGGCAACCCCTCGATATTCAAGTAACCCTCCTAGAGCAACCCGGTCGGGCGGAACTGGTGCAAGCGCTAGAGCAAGGCAACTTTCAGGTGTTGCACTATGCGGGCCACAGCGACGCCAGCTTTGACCACGACCCCAACCACCACGACCACGACCCCAGCGGCGGCGACCTTTTTTTAGTGAACCGTCACAACGGCCTGACCGAAAGCCTCAGTGGCAAAGAACTAGCGGGCCTGTTGGTGAATAACGGCATTTGGCTGGCCGTGTTCAACTCCTGTCGCGGAGCCTACACCCCCAATCCCGATGCTACCTCCGACTGGCGCTTGCAAAATCTGGTACAAGCTCTGGTGACGCGGGGCGTTCCCGGCGTCATCGCTATGGCCGACCGCATCCCCGACGACGTAGCCATCACCTTCACCCAACTGCTCTACCGCAACCTGCGCCAGGGCTATCCGGTGGATGTCTGCCTTAGCCGGGTGCGCCAGGGGTTAATGACCGCCCACGGATCCCGCCAACCGCTCTGGATGTTGCCGATTCTCTACCTGCGACCCGGCTTTGACGGCTACCTGTTCGCCGTCCCAGAGGCCCAACCCGCCGACCTACTGGAAACCATTAACCTAGAGGATCTGTCCCCTGAACCAGGGCTGATGCCCCCCGACTACAGCACCGATCCCGATATCTCTAGCTTGGCCCAGGAGGTCTTCTCTGGCCACGCGGCCCTGGCCACACCACCCACCACCGCCGTCATCAGCGACTGGCTCAATGACTTCGACACCCCCCCGCCCCCCGGAGAAGACCTCGTTGCCAACCTCGTCCAGCAACTTACCGCCCCGGACTCTCCATCCGAAGCAACCGCCTCGCCTCCCCCCGGTTCTCCCCTCTCCCCATCTCCCCCTTCCCCTGACTCTCCAGCCCCCACGTCCCGTCGCGTCGTCGTCGGCAGTGCCCCCGTCGCGCCGACACCTGCCCCGCCCCAGTCCAGGATCCATGCCCTCACCCAACCCATCGAATCACTCCGCCACACCCTGCTCAGCCTTCCCGCCCCTTGGCGATGGGGTGCGATGGGAGTCATCGCCTTTGGATCTGCCGTGCTCCTAGGGATAGCCCTGCGCCCTGTGCCCCCCCTCCCCCCCAATGACGGGAGTTCCCCCTCGGTTTACCCTGGCCCGTCGCCCTCACCGGAGGGGCCAATCTCCGGGAGTGGCAATGCGGTCATCGTCCTGCAAGCGATCCAATTTCTCACCACCGACCGACCTGCCCAGGCTCGTCGTTCCATCGAGCAACTGCTGGATCAGCAAGACTTAGCCGCCGCTCAATCGGTGCTGGCCGCTGCCGCCCCCAACCAACTGCTCGATGCCGATCTCGCCTTTGTGCGGGGACGCTTGCTCTGGCAACAGGCCATCCTCGGCGACCAGGGAGCCACCCCCTACGATGCCCGCCGCGCCTGGATGCAGGCCATCCAAGCCAGGGAAAACTTCCTGGACGCTTGGGTCGCCCTGGGCTTTGCCCACTATGTCCTAGCCGATAACAACCAAGCCATCGAAGCCTGGGAAACCGCCCTCCGCCTCGACCAGGCCCAACTGCGGGATCGCCACCCTGATGGCCCACCCCAGGTCTCTTCGGCGTTTACCACCAATGCCATCGCTGGCCTTGCCATGGCCTACGCCCGCCAAGGCGAACAAACCCCCGACCCCAACGAACGCCAAGCCGCCTTCAACCGCGCCAACGACTATCTACTGATGGGCGTCAACCTCGACCCCACCATCCTCGATCCCAGGGTTTTGGGCCTACGCTGGATCTGGACACCCGCCTTAATCGACACCTGGCGCACCACCGTCAGCCGCCTCGCCACCCTCGCCCCCAATCCAGAGGACGGTAATGCATTTTAGTGCAGGACAATTGACGCCCACAGCCTCGCCACTCGTCATGGGTTTGGCTCCCGGTTTATCGCAATGGCATCGCCTGATGTTCCTCTAGCCTGTACGAAATAGGGCTATAAGGTACTCCTATTTCGTACAGGCTAGAGAATAATCAGACGACCCTAGAGACCTTACGGCAGTAGATTGCTGTTTTTGGCTGTTTTTTCTCTGACCCGTAGATTAATGCACTACCCGTCGTAATTCTCAATGATGATAACTTTACTCCCCAACGTTGGTAGGATTGCTTAGTGGTGGAGGACTCGCCGATGTTCTAACTAATCTTACAGAGGACAGCCGTGCTTCACATGGGTTACATTGAGGACAACACAGCATAAACGCTGAGAATACATTTTTTTAGTAAGTGTTATGACACGCTGGGACTTAACACTAGGGCACCTCGATTAATTACCTTATTGCGAACTCGAAGAGTCTAAAACCCATGGAACTTCGTAGCCAGTCTCAAGAAGACCTGCATTTTTCGAGGTGCTCACTAATAAAATGTGAAGATGAGCGGAAATGACGAGGTCATAGGTCTTTGAATATGAGGCTTTTAGGCTACGAATTATACTCGTCCTCATGCAGTATTGGTGTAAACTTTCTAAAGCTATGATTGCTTGCCTTGTTATGAAATTGCTCACTCAAGGTTCTTCAGTTTGTCGTGCAACCTGAAGAACTTTAAAATATAAAACAGGCTGTCAACTCCTTCTGCTGAGAAAAGGCTATAGTATTTTTTCAGTGATTGACTCCTAGATAAACTAATTAATATATTGAATTTTCCATTTGTCAATAATCCGTATTTTGGTATTTCAAGATTTATATTCGTATTCATGTATAGAAGTAACTGATCGACGTGCCTGAATAGATCATTATCTCCACACTTCTTTACTTCTATCCCTAACTTCCATGTCTGGCGGCTCAGATAATGTAAATCGTGAAAATTAGCAATTTCTATGTCTTCAGTTTTCCTTTCAGGTTTAGAAGAAAGGACTAGGAAGTCGATCCTTCCTTCTACTTCATGTTTTACTTTGTCTTCATACACTTTCCTGCCCTCAAGTGTTCTGTGCCAAGAGTCTCCTGTTAACTTGAAATTTAATGGCACTTCATGAAGCACTGTCAGACCATTGCTATAAAATCTAAGCAATCTCATTATTGGCCCAAGAATTGCTGTAGAAACAGCGGTCTCTGGGAAGGGGGGATAAAAAATGCCACTTGTATCGCTCATTACTCTTAAAATGACATGGGATTCTTTAAGGAAGTTGCAAATGTATTCGGACTCATTATGAAGGCTGCAACTGTCAAGATATTTCTGTAAATCCGAGAACTCACTGCCCCCAGCAATTCTTTCCACCCTCATAGCATTTTCTACATCTTCCAGATCATAGTTGCTGGCGCTAGGTGTGAATTTCATATTTGGATTCCTCCCTCGCTATTTTCATCTTGTGCCTAAAAATAGTCTGTATACTAGCTTAATCATTCAGTGAACGTATTGTTATGTCCCTGCGCCAAACGCCCCTTTATTCTCGCTGCCTAGACCTCAAGGCCCGGATGACCGAGTTTGCCGGGTGGGAAATGCCCGTGCAGTTTGGCGGCATCAAGCAGGAACATGAGGCCGTCCGCACCCAGGCGGGGCTGTTTGACATCTCCCACATGGGCAAGCTGCTGTTTCGCGGCAACGGTGCTCTAGCTGCCCTGCAAACGTTAGTACCCTCTAACCTGGGACGACTGCCCCCCGGTAAGGCGCAATATACGGTGTTGCTCAATCCCCAAGGCGGCATCATCGACGACCTGATTATTTACCTGAAGGATCGGGATGAATCGGGCATCGAACAGGTATTTACCATCGTCAACGCCGCCACCACCGACAAGGACAAAGCCTGGTTTCTGGAGCATTTGGCTGGAACTGGGGTGGAACTGGTGGATCAGTCAAGCGACTTTGCCCTGCTCTCAGTACAGGGGCCAAAGGCGGTAGACATTCTGCAAACCTCCGTCACGGAGGATCTGTCCACCGTAGAACGCTTTGGCCATGTGGACGGCACCGTCCTCGGAAAACCTGCCTTCCTAGCCCGCACCGGATACACCGGAGAAGACGGCTTTGAAATCATGCTCGATCCCGCCACCGCTGGGGAATTGTGGGACGCCCTGCTGGAGGCTGGCGTTGTCCCCTGTGGCCTCGGTGCCCGCGACACCCTACGCCTAGAAGCGGCCATGGCCCTCTACGGCCAGGACATTGACGACACCACCAGTCCTCTAGAAGCCGGACTGAGCTGGCTAGTGCATTTGGACGACGTGGGTGATTTTGTGGGGCGATCTGTCCTAGAACAGCAGAAAACCGAGGGCGTATCTCGCCGCTTGGTGGGGCTGTCTCTATCCGAACGCCACATTGCCCGTCACGGTTATCCCGTTCTCCACGAGGGCAACCCCGTCGGTATCGTCACCAGTGGCACCCTCTCCCCCACGTTGAACAAGCCCATTGCCCTGGCCTATGTTCCCAGCCACCTGGCTAAGATCGGGCAGACCCTAGCCGTAGACATTCGCGGCCAACAACGCCCCGCCCAGGTCGTAAAACGCCCCTTCTACAAAGTCTAAGCCTTTGTACGACAAGCCATACGAGTCTCTTTAACGACTATATTTCCCTAAAGTACAGGGTGTCGCTGTCCCATTTGCACCTGCCACAGGCTGGCGTAGATGCCCTGATGGGAGAGCAATTCCTCATGGGTGCCGGATTCCACCAACTGGCCGTCCTCCATCACATAGATGCAGTGGGCGTTGCGGATGGTGGAAAGGCGGTGGGCGATGGCGATGGTCGTGCGGTTTTGGGTGATGGTGTCGAGGGAGCGCTGGATGGCGGCTTCGGTTTCGTTGTCTACCGCTGAGGTGGCTTCATCCAGCACCAAAATGGGCGGATTTTTGAGGATGGCCCTGGCGATGGCGATGCGCTGGCGTTGGCCCCCAGAGAGTTTTTGGCCTCGTTCGCCGACGAGGGTATCGTAGCCCTGGGGTAGGGCTACGATAAAGTCGTGGGCCTCGGCCAGTTTGGCGGCTTGGATAATCTCCTCCCTCGTGGCCGCGAAGGTGCCGTAGATAATGTTTTCGGCCACGGTGCCGTGGAACAGAAACACGTCCTGGCTGACGAGACCAATGCCTCGGCGCAGGTCGGTGGGGTTGATGTCGCGGATATCCACCCCGTCTAGGACGATCTGGCCTTCGCTGACATCGTAGAACCGCAGCAGCAGCTTCACTAGGGTGCTCTTGCCCGATCCCGTAGACCCCACAATGGCGACAGTTTGCCCAGCGGGGACTTTCAGGGTCAGGCTTTCTACCACGGGGGGGCGGTCGGGGTAGGCAAAGCTGACGTTCTCAAAGCGGATTTCGCCCCGGATTTCGCTGACGGGCACTCGCAGGGAGCCGGGGGTGAGGACAATCGGGGCATCCAGCAAATCCATCACCCGACTAGTAGAAGCCATGGCCCGCTGGTATTGGTCGAAGGTTTCGCCTAGGCGGGTCAACGGCCAGAGCAACCGCTGGGTGAGAAAAACGAGGACGCTGTAGGTGCCCACGGCCATCTGTCCGGCCACGGTGGCCAAACCGCCATAGACCAGGGTGGCGGTGAACCCAAACAGGATCAGGACGCGAATCAGCGGAATAAACAACGCACTGAGGGCAATGGCCCGCTGGTTGCTGAGGCGATAGGCTTCGCTTTCGGCCTGGATGCGCTGAATTTCGTAGTCTTCGGCGGTGAAGCTTTTGATCGTTACCATGCCGCTGAGGTTGTTGGACAAGCGGCTATTCAGCAGGCTTACTTTTTCGCGCACATCGGCATAGCGGGGGGCCAGCTTGTTTTGAAAGGCCACCGCCCCCCAAACAATCACGGGCATAGGCAGCATCGCCAACCAGGCCACCTGGGGAGCCAGCACAAAGAACGCGCCCCCAATCAAAATCACGGTGGTAATCACCTGGAGAACTTCGTTGGCCCCTCGGTCTAAAAACCGTTCGAGCTGGTTGATGTCGTCGTTGAGCACCGCCATCAGTCGGCCACTGCTGCGGTCTTCAAAGTAGACCATATCCAGACTTTGCAGGTGGGCGTAGGCTTCTACCCGCAGGTCTTTTTGGATGGACTGGGCCAGGTTGCGCCACAGCACATCGTAGGCATACTCAAAGGTCGATTCCAGCCCCCAGATCACCACCGTCAGTAGCGTCAAGGCCACAAACTGCCCCGGAATCGACGCAATCCCCCAACGGGCAATCCAGGAATCCTGCTGTTGCACCACCACATCCACCGCCAAACCAATCAACACCGGGGGAGCCAGGTCGAAGGTTTTGTTCATCACCGAGCACACACTGGCCAGCCACACCCGCTGACGATACTGACGGCCATAGCGCAACAGACGACGCAGGGGATGGGGCGTGCTGGATAGGGTGAGCATGGGGCACCTCGATTAATTGCCTGATTGCGAATCTTTATTGCAAATTCTTGGAGCCCAAAACCATTGAAATCTCGTTGCCATTCTCAATAGGATTGGTATTTTTCGAGGCACCCCATAGGTCACTAGGTAGACACCATTTTCATCCTACCTTCCGAGTAGCCTATTAGAGGCAGAAGCCCAGCCCTCTGGCAGGGCAAACGCATACTCATAAGGACGGTCCGGTTTCGGTAGTGCATTAATGCACGGGACAGAGGAAAATCAGGCTACGCCACCACGATAATCAGGGAGACAAACGCATGGCCATCGAGATGACCTGTCCGACCTGTGGGTCTCACGATATCTCCAAGAACGGCACCAGCCATCGCGGGAAGCAAAATTACAAGTGCCGGGACTGTGGCCGTCAATTTGTG
>NZ_JACJRS010000035.1 GCF_014697375.1 Phormidium sp. FACHB-1136 | reverse complement strand
GTGGGTTCAAAGGCGCGGAAGGTGTTGGCATTCTCGCCGTCCTTGAACAGGGTGTTCTCCACCGTGGCCCCGTGGATGGCGCAGAGCAGCGCACCGCCCAGCACCCCAGCAACGCCCATCATATGGAAGGGGTTGAGGGTCCAGTTGTGGAAGCCTTGGAAAAACAGCAGGAAGCGGAAGATGGACGCCACGCCGAAGCTGGGAGCAAAGAACCAGCTGCTTTGGCCGAGGGGGTACATCAGGAAGACGCTGACGAACACCGCAATCGGCGCGGAGAAGGCAATGGCGTTGTAGGGCCGCAGACCGACCAGACGAGCCACTTCAAACTGACGCAGCATGAAGCCAATCAGACCAAAGGCACCGTGCAGAGCGACGAAGCTCCACAGGCCGCCCAGTTGGCACCAGCGCACAAAGTCGCCCTGGGCCTCAGGACCCCAGAGCAGCAGCAGGGAGTGACCCAGGCTGTTGGCGGGGGTAGAAACGGCCACGGTCAAAAAGTTAGCCCCTTCCAGGTAGGACGACGCGAGGCCGTGGGTGTACCAGGAAGTAACGAAGGTGGTGCCAGTCAGCCAGCCGCCCACCGCCAGATAGGCGCAGGGAAACAGCAGAATGCCAGACCAGCCCACAAAGACAAAGCGATCGCGCTTCAGCCAGTCATCGAGGATGTCGAACCATCCCCGTTGTGCTTGCGCGCGCCCCATTGCAATGGTCATACGCGGATCTCCGTAATCATCAATGGACAGTTATGTACACGGAAGATAATGGCGCTTCCCCAGATTTTCGTGAGCCAAGCCTGACAACCTGTCAAGACCGCAGCCCCGAATTATGAGGAGTGTTTACTATTCTTTACCGTACTGATCATTATAGGGGGTGTTTTTGATGATCCCAACCTCTAGCCGCTGAATTCCTTAAGATTTGGGGCTTCCCATGAGTCGATATACCTAATCCGTGCGAGAGAAATCCCCTTAATGTCAGCTTTGGCGTACCCAGCACTACACTTATGTATATGGTGGAGGCATTGCCATCGGCCATCTTTAACGTCGCGAGTACTCTCTAACCTATGTTTACGATTGAATTGACCCTCAAGCATACGGCCATGCCCCTCTCGGTGCAGAAGAAGGAGCAGGAAGCGGCAGAAGCGCTCTATGGATCCATTGTTAACGACGTTCGCAGTGGCAGCGGCCAATGGCTGGAAATGACCTGCGATCAAATCCCCAACAAAAAAGTGACGGTGCTCGCCAGCGAAGTTGCCGCCGTGCAAATCTTTGAGAAGGCGGCGGGTGTAGCGGGCGGGCGTCCCCCAGGCTTCTTTGCCCTCAGCGCCGATCAATAAAATCAACCCATCCATGACCGCCACCTACCCCAACGCTGCCATCGCCGTTCACAACCTGCAATTTCAGTGGCCTTCGGGGCAACCTGTATTGCAGAACTGTTCCCTCACGGTGGAGCGGGGGGAATTTTGTATGCTGCTGGGCAACAACGGCAGCGGCAAATCCACTTTGCTGCGAATTTTGGGTGGGTTGCTGAAGCCCCAATCCGGGGAGTGGTTCATTGAATCCCCGGTGGGCTTTGTGTTTCAAAATCCCGATCACCAACTGGTAATGCCCACGGTGGGGGCGGATGTCGCCTTTGGCTTGGTGGAAGAAAACCTGCCCCTGGCGGAAATTCGCAATCGCGTCGATGATGCCCTCGCCGCCATCAATTTGCTCGACCTCAAGCGTCGCCCCATCTATGCCCTCAGCGGGGGCCAAAAACAGCGGGTCGCCATCGCCGGAGCCATTGCCCGTCACTGTCATGTGCTGTTGCTGGATGAACCCACTGCTTTATTAGATCCTGACAGCCAGATCGACCTGGTAAAGCGGGTGCGGGAACTGGTGAAAGAGCGGGGCTTAACAGCCCTCTGGGTGACGCATCGCCTCGTGGAATTGGACTATTGCGACCGAGCCTTTTTGCTGCAAGCGGGTCAGGTCACGGATGAAGGTAGCCCGGAACGGTTGAAGGCGTTGTTGCAGGCGGCTTAGTCCAGACAAGATACCTATCATCGGTCTGCTTGTCCCGTAGCCAAAGCAACCCCAAACACCAAAAATCCCCAGTAAGATTAAGGAATTATGTCGTTATGTAACCTTGGGGCGGGGGGATGGGGTCATGAAGCAGGATGATTGCATAGCCAAACTCTTGGTAGACGGCTACAACATGATTGGCGCGTGGCCCCTGTTGGTGCAGAGGAAACAACAGGACGGTTTCGATGCGGCCCGTCGTGAACTGATTGAAATCCTCGCCAACTACAGCGCCCGCAAAGGGTTAGATACGCACCTGGTGTTTGATGCCCACGGGGTGCAGTCGCCCAGTGTCCAAGAGGTTGTCACCGACCGTCTTTCGGTGCACTACACCAACTTTGGCCAAACCGCCGACACCTATATTGAAAAAGTGTGCGCCCAGCTCATGCACCAATCTCGCCGCAACCATCGGATCATCGTCGCCACCTCCGACCGGGTACATCAACTCACCGTCACGGGCTACGGGGCCGAATGGATGTCGGCCCGCCAGCTCGAAAGCGATATTCACCTCATCCACCAACAAAGTCTGCGCCGTCGCCCTCGCCGTCCCCAGCCTGCCAGTCGTTCTTTGATGAGTGGCCTGAACCAAGAGGCCCAGGAAAAGCTGATGCGCTTACGATTTGGCCATCGGGGCTAGGGGTATTAGAGCTTGGGGCTTGGGGTTTGGAGCTTAGGCGTTGGGGCGCACTGCTGTGAGCCCGTACAGGGGGATCTGAGGTGGCGCAGATTTTTTTGGGGGAAGGGGTTGTCAAAGGGGCACTTTTCTCGTTAGTATTAGTTTCGACTTAATCCTCAGTAGCTCAGTGGTAGAGCGGTCGGCTGTTAACCGATTGGTCGTAGGTTCGAATCCTACCTGGGGAGTTTTTAGATTTACACGGTAAAAGCGCCTGTGAAAGCAGCGAAGCTTTTAGCAACTCAGCGCCAATTCTAAGCGTTGGGCTTGCTCAATCGGTTGGGTTGAATTCTTTCAGGGACAGGCAAGATACCTGCCCTGTCCTGCTTCTGCGCCCCCGGCGGCTAGTTGAGGACGCTCCACGTAGCGGGGCCAACGATGCCGTCTACCGTGAGGTTATTGGTGCGCTGAAGCTGCCGAACCGCCGCTTCGGTTTGGGGGCCAAAGACGCCGCTAATGGGGCCACTGTAGACCCGCTTGGCCGTCAGTCGTTGTTGCAGAAAGCGTACGGCTTCCCCTTCCATGCCGGGGCGAAGGATGGGCAGGCTGGCGGTGGTGCTGGCCGGGGGCGTGGCGGTAGCGGGCGGAGGGGTGGGTCGAGAATTGGTGGCTGGGGGATTGGTGGCTGGGTTGGTGGGGGCCGGATTTGCCGTGGGTGGATTGGTGGCTGGGGCGGTGGTAGCCACGGTTTGGCCGGGGGGAGTGGTTTCTGCGGCGGGGGCAGGCAGGAGTTTGCTCCAGGTGGCTGGCCCCACAATGCCGTCGGCGGTGATGGCGGTGGCCTGTTGGAAGCGCTGCACCGCCAGTTGGGTGTCTTCTTGGAAAACACCGGACACTGGCCCTGCATAGTAGCCGAGTAACACTAACATAGACTGTAGTTCGCGCACCGATTCCCCTTGGCTACCCAGGCGAAGGGTGGGGCGCACAATGCGTCCGCCGCTAATGGTGGGATTAGCGGGGGCGACGGAAGGATCGGCACTGGGCACGGGCTGTTGGGCAACCGCATGGCCACCCCATCCCAATCCTGTAGCCAGTAGCATGAAGAGCCCGAGGCTGTGCCCAAACCTGGTTTGGGGACGGCAGAGTACGTATCGATGGGGATAGAACATAGGCGTGACTCCAGGAGGGCGGCAAGGGGGCAACATAGCGGGCATTCTGGCCTGCAAACGGCTCCAGCGGGCTTAGCCGAGAGCCATTATAGACCGAACCCTCCCATTGGCGAGGGGGTACCTGGTGAGGATCGAGATGTTGAGGATCGAAAGACTGTGAAGCCCAAGGTAGACCAACCCGAATGGATAGACTGGCCGCTGGGCTTTCGGCCTCTGCTGCGGATGGTCGTCGCCGCTGATTGCTGGGTTGGGGTAGGGTCGCCCGACCGCCCTAGCGCCGAGGCCAACTGGCCAGCGGCCTTTCTCACCGTGGCGGAGGCCTGCGCGACGGGGCATCCCGTGGGGGTAGGAACCTGGTCCTTGGCCCTAAACAACGTGGTGGTTGCCACAGACCAAGAACGGGAATGGGTTGTGCTGATGATGGCTACGCCCATGGTGCTGATCAATGCCAATCCCCAGGGCCACCGACGCTCGGTCATCCAAGCCTGGGGACAGCAGGTCGGCTTGGGTGCGTCTACCCTAGTGACCCTGGATCGTTACTTTCAGCTTGTGGGGCAGCGGGGTCGGGCGGGCAGGTGGGCGAGCGATGATTGGCCCTGGGCAACCCCCAGGGGAATGGCAGCGCCGTTGACGATGGACGCCAATTTTAATGATGTCGTAAGGTTGGTTGCCTCGCTGCAAGGTCAAGCCTTGCCTGCCTTGACCTTGGCCCATCGGCAGGGCTGGCCATCGGTGGCACTAGCCCTGGTGGGGGTGTTGTCGAGTCTGCGGTTGGGATCCGGGGGGCTACCCTTGGCTAGGCTAGCCGACCAGGCGAATCGGGGAGATTTAGGGCCGCGCTGGCAGAACTACGATTTCGCCCAAATGGATTGCTTGGCCGATGCCCTCTACCAACGCTGGTGTGGTGTGGCATCCGGTCTCCCAGGGGAACGCCTATAATGACTAGAGATTCTGAAATGGCCTAGGGCGAAACTAGCCAGTCAAGCTCTAGCCCAAGTCCTTCTGCCTGTTGGCTGTTCGCGCCCGATTGCTGAATTGACCTAGCCTATGAGAGCGCTTAAGGAACTGGTTGCCGCTATCGAGACTTGGGTTTCGGCAGCGCCCGAAGCCATGGCGGAGATGCTTCCAAAGCCGTCCTTGGCCCGGTCGTCGCGCCTCTATCGGTCTACTTTTGGGCCAGAAAGAACCCAGGCCACCGCCGTTCCTCCCCTGGGCAAAGCCGAGGGCCTGAGATCGCCCTTGCCCTGTCGCGCCGCCAAACGCCATCGCGACATTCGCCATCCTCGTCTGGCCATTCTCATCACCACGGTGGGGCTCACCACCGTGCTAGGCCAACGCTTCTATAATCAACCCGGCTTGCAGGTGGGCAGCGTGGCCCCAGAGACAATCTACGCCCCTGCCGATGCCTCCGTGGAGGATAAGCAGACCACCGAGGAACGCCGCCGCGATGCCCGGAATGGTGCCCTGCGCGTGCTGAAGGTAGACCCTACGACCACCGACACCACCCTCCGTACCATCGATGCCTCGGTAGCCCAATTGACCACCCTGCGGCGGGAGGCTGGCCCCCTACCCTTTGTGCCCACCGATATGATCTCCACCCAAATGCAGATCTATCTGCGGCGTTCCAACGATGCCACGTGGCTCAAGCTGCGTAGTTTGGTGTCTCCCCTGGCAGAACGTGACGCCGATCCTGCCCTGCTGCCCCCCCTAAGCTTGGGCCTTCTTACCCAGGGGCAAACCCTCACCCCCTCCCAGCAACAGGCCATGCGGGAACTGTGGAACTATGCCCAGCGATCCTCGGTGCAGGAGTTTAACACCCTACTGAATGAAGTAGAACAAGCCCGCCAGAGTTATCAGCAGGCCCAGGCCAATTTGGCCCTCCTGTCTAACGAGGTGGAAGGGCTCACCTACTCCCCCACAGTGCTCGACTTGAACGCGGAACACTGGACAGATACCCAAGTTGGGGTGCGACGGGCGGCAGAGCGTATGCTGGCCCAAGGCATTACCCCCGGACTGTCCTCAGAGGTGATCTACCGCGCTATCCAAATGCAGTTGAAGGGCACCGTGCCCCGCCCTGGGGAGGACATTGCCAGCCAACTGCTGCAAGGCAGTCTTCAGCCTAACCTGATTGAAGATCCCGACCAAACCAGGCTGAAGGCCGACATGGCCGCTGAAGCCGTTAAGCCTGTGCTGGTGGATATTCGCCAAGGGGATTCAATTGTGGTGGTGGGAGAGAGTATCACCCAGAGCAATTTTGTCTTGCTCGACCATTTCAACCTCAGCCAGCGTCGGTTTAACTATGGGGGACTGGCGATCTTTGGTGGCTTAGTAGGGGGTGGTATTGGCGTCTTTTTATTGATTGAGCGCTGGAGTCCCCAGCATCTCCGTCCGCAGGACTATGTGTTGATCTCGGCCATGGTGGTGAGTACGGGCATCCTCAAAGCCCTTAGCATTGCCGCCTATGGGCTCCCAGCCATTGGGCTCTTGGCCGGAAATTTCTATGGGCCAGTGTTGGGGGGCACGCTGGTGGGGTTGTTGGCCCTGCTGGTGCCCATCGGATCCACCGTCAGCGGGGTCTCTTGGATCGCCGGGGCCGCCGGGGCCATGGTCTGTAGTCTGTGGTCTGGGCGAATGCGATCCCGCGAAGAACTGGCCCTCCTAGGGGCTGGGGTGGGGGTGACCCAGGGCGTGGTTTATCTGCTACTCACCCTGATCGTGAACCCGGTGTCGCTGGTCTCGGCCTGGTCGGGTATTTTGACAGGAGCGGCGATTCAGGGCGGCTACGGCATTTTGTCTAGCGTGGCCGCCCTCGGCCTCAGCCCCTACCTAGAGCATCTGTTTGACCTGATTACCCCCATTCGTCTGGCCGAACTCTCCAACCCCAATCGGCCCCTGCTCAAGCGACTGGCCTCAGAGGCACCGGGCACCTTTCAGCACACCGTGTTTGTGGCCAGTTTGGCCGAAGCCGCCGCCCGCGCCCTGGGCTGCAATGTGGAATTGGTGCGGGCGGGCACCCTATACCACGACATCGGCAAAATGCACGATCCCCTAGGCTTCATCGAAAACCAGATGGGTGGCCCCAACAAGCACGACCAACTCAACGACCCCTGGCTGAGTGCCACCATCATTAAGCGCCACGTCAGCGAGGGCCTGGTGATGGCCCGCAAATGTCGTCTTCCCAAGGCGCTTCAGGCCTTTATCCCCGAACACCAGGGCACCATGTTGATCAGCTATTTCCACCACCAAGCCCAGGAAATGGCCCAGCAGGATGCGACCATCACCCTGCAAGAGGCGGACTTTCGCTACGATGGCCCCATTCCCCAATCGCCGGAAACGGGCATTGTCATGCTGGCCGACTCCTGCGAAGCGGCCCTTCGTTCCCTCACCGACGCCACCCCCGACGAGGCTCTAGCCATGGTGAACCGAATTTTGCGCACCCGCTGGAAGGAAAATCAATTGGTGGAATCGGGCCTCACCCGCGAACATATGACGGTGATTGCCGATATTTTTGTGCAGGTGTGGCAGCAGTACAACCACAAGCGGATTGCCTACCCCAAAGCCACCCTCTCGCCCAAGGCGGGCTAGGGCGGCGGTCATCTATAATTTGGGATACTCACCCCTCAATTTCGGAGTGCAAGTCACCATGGTTTTTCCCCTTGGCGTGGCCGCCAGCAGCGGTCTCCCATCCACCTTCGTGCTGGTCTATGTGGTGGGCTTCATTGCCGCCGTCAGCATTGGATCCATTGCCTGGTACAACTCTAAGCGCCCACCGGGCTGGGAAAATAAAGACAAGCCCGACTTTATTCCCAAGGTCAACGCCGACACCGACGACGCCGAATAAGGCCGCATCATCACGACGATTGAGCCGCCCCAGCGGTGGCCTGTTGGCGCAGTTGGGTAATCCAGTCCCCCAGCCCGTAGGGGTTGACCCGGTAGCTGAGGGGATGGACGATGAGGCGGGCAGTGCTGTAGTAGAGCACCTCTAGCTCAATCAGATTGTTTTCCCGCAGGGTTTTGCCCGTGGACACCAAATCCACAATCGCCTCAGACATCCCGGTGATGGGGCCAAGCTCCACCGATCCAGAGAGGGGCACAATATCCACGGGCAAATCAAGGCTTTGGAAATAGTCTTGGGCACAGTGGACAAACTTGGAGGCAATGCGGCTGTGGGCCGGAATATCTAGGGCCGAGCGGTAGGGGCTATCGGCCTTGACCGCCACCGACAGCCGACAGCCGCCAAAGCCCAGATCCGCCAGATTGGCTACCTTGGGCTGCTTTTCTCGCAACACGTCGTAGCCCACAATGCCGATCTGCGCCTGCCCATACTCCACATAGACGGGCACATCCTGAGCCCGCACCAGCAGCGCCCTGGCCCGCCCGGTGGGATCGAGGATTTGCAACTGGCGGTTGGCCTTGTCTTGGAACAGGCTGAAATCTAGGCCAACCCGCTGAAAGAGTTGAATACTGTCGCCCAGCAGGGCTCCCTTGGGCAGGGCAATGGTAAGCATAGGATTGGAACACAATGGCCTTCGCTATCTTACACCGCCGTTTCCAGGGATTTACTGTCGGCCTGCCCACAACCGGATGCCGTCAGTTGCCCTGACAAGACAACACCTCTGGGTTGGGTGCCGCCTGCCGTGCTTGATTCATTTGGGCGGCGTTAAACCGACCAAAGGTGTTGAGGCGGTTGATCTCCTCCGGGGTGGGGAGAGTCTCCGCCACGATGGCCCCCAGATCGCTGACGTAGATGACCTGGACAATGCGCAGGCGGCCCTGGTCGTGCTGTTCATAGAGGTCGGTGTAGCGCTGGGCCTGGGCTTGCCACTGGGCGGGGGCACAATAGCTGCGGTCAATAATCACCGTCACCGTAGGGCCCGTGTTCCATTGTCGCAACCCCAGCCCTAGGCCGATGAAGGCCAGCCAGCCGAGGCCGAGGGTCAGCAGGAGGCGGAGGGTGGGTTTGCGCATGGGGAAGCCGGGAGGGGGGAGTCGGGAGTTGGGAGGGGTTCTAGAGGTTGACCTGGAACAGATCGCGGAACAGGCTTTGGACGTTGTCGGGGTTGCCCTGCTGCACGGTGGATTCTCGCAGGCTGGCGATGGCCTGGAGCTCGCTTTGGCTGACTTCGCCGTAGGCAATGGGGTAGAACCGCACATCACTGTAGGCCATGATGTCCTGCACGGCATCGAACTGAAAGCCTCGGTTGGCTTCGCCATCGGTGAGCAGCAACAGGTAGAAGCGCCCGGTGGGGTCAGCCGCTTTTTTCTCCATCAGGTCAGCTAGGCCCACCATCATGCCGTCGTACATGGCGGTGGCTCCATCGGCCCGCAGCAGATCGACCGTGGCCAGAAAGCGCTGGTGCTGCGGTTGGTCAAAGGGGGCCAGGGGCAGACGGCGAACCGGGCGATTATCAAAGGTGACGATACTGACGTAGTTGCCGGGGTTAATTTGTCCGGCGGCGATGCGTAGCCCATCCTTGACCGCTTGCATTCGGGATCCTTCCATGGAACCGCTGGTGTCAATCACCAGGGCCATATAGACCGTGCGGCCCCCATCTTTGCGCAACTTCCAGTTCGACTGGGCGGCGAGGAGCACCTCCCCTGATGGGATCGGTGGGTGGTCGGCGGTGGCCCGCAGGTGGTCGGTTTCCACAAAGCCCTGCTGGGCGGCGAGGGCTTGCATATCGGGCGACAGGGCAAAGGCCGAGAAACGTTCTAGGGCGGCTTGCTGTTGAGGGCTGTTCCACCCAAAGCCCACTAGGGGGTTGTTGTGGGGCATCCCAAAGGGAACGAATTCGGTGTTTTCAAACCCTGGCACCTGGCGCAGGGCCAGGTAGTTTTGGTACTCCAGGGGGAAGGCTTGCAGATTGGACTGATCCCGCAGGAATAGTTCTTGCAGGTCGAGGGTGGTGGGCGTGGTAATCAACACCTGGGCCTGGAACTGATCGAACACCGAGTTGACCTGGGGGGTTTGCAACTCGGCGGTGGTAAGTTGCCCGCCACTTTGCTGGTGCCCCGCCGCCCGCCAATAGAGGGTATAGAGCAGGTTGAGGGCGGTGGAACTGGAATAGGGGTTGGGATAGGCCACGGTGATTTGCTCCGAGGCAATGGCGGCCAGCAACCGATCAAAGCTGACGGTGCCATTTTCCGCCAGTTGGTCGTAGACGGCCTTCGGCAACACCCAGCCAGCGGTATTGGGCACTAGGCGTTCTGCCACGGGGGTCACGGGCACGCCCTCGCTTTGAATCATCGCCACCCAGAGGTCATTGGACGGACTATACCCCTGGGGCTGGGCCACTCCGGCCCCCAACATCCGCGCCGCCGTTCCAGAGGCCACCTGACGCACCCCCACCTGAATCACCTCCCCAGAGGGCAGGGTTTCCTGGCGCTGGTTAAAGGCTTCGGCTACCTCCACCAGCCAGCGCTCGTTTTGACGGTTGACATTGGCCTTCTCTGAGGAACTAAAGATTTCCACATGCACCGTATTGCCACCGCTGGGCTGGGCGGCATAGAGCGGAAAATCCTCGGTTTGGGGAATGGGCTCCACAATCTGATCCGTGGCATAGCGGGCCGCTATTTCGTCGGACACCACCTCATCGATCACATCAATCTTGGGTAATACCGAATTGACTAAGGCCACCTGGGCACTTTCTGGAGAATCAATGGTAGTTCCCATGGGCAAACCGCCAGGGCCACAGTTCCACAGAAAAACGGCACACAATCCCAGCAAAAAGGCCAAAAGCGGACGACGACGAAGGAAGGTAGGCATGGATAACGGCTGTGAACTCAGCAGTGAAATAACGGAATGGGGCGACCCCACCCCCCAGGGTTCCAGGTGGCCTTGGACAAGGCGCTAGGGGGGCGGTGGATCCTCCAGAATGAGCTTGTTGGCGCTAATCAAAATTTGGAGGCTTTGGGGCAGAGGGGCTTGGCTGGCCTCCGCTTCCAGACTGGAGAGGGCGACTTGATCTTGAAGCTGCTGGAGTTGGGCATGGGTGGCCTGGAGGCGATCTCGGCTGGCCGTCAGCCGTTGCTGGGCTAGTTGGCGATAGGTGGAGGTTTCAATTTGGTTGATCACCGCCAGTCCATCGGCCACCTGACGGGCCAGATCCACTACCGTATGCAGTGCCTCCAGAAGTTCCATCTGCAAGAGGGGATCCCGCTCGGCAATGCGGGCCGCAAACTGCTGGGATTCTGCGGCCCAAGCCTCCACCTGCCGCCAAGTCTTTTGGCCCGACCCCGGCACCCGCTGCCCCAGGGGTTCCATTTGGTAACCAAAGGCTTCGGCATTCAACAGGTTGCTATCGCTGGCCACGGAGGGATTACGGCGAAAACCCAGCGCCCAGCTACCCACCATGGCCCCGGCAATCACCGCCCCGCCCAGGAAGGTCAACCACCGATTTCCGGCCAGCCCCCACAAGACCGCACAGCCCAGGCCCAGACCGACCAACAAAAGATAGGTCTGGGGCAGCCGCCAAAACTTAGCCCAGTGGATATGCATAGGGAACCCGTTGAATGTGGTAGCCAGGGAAGGTGTGGTCCAGCCTAGGGCACCGTCAGAGTGCCGCCCAAGGTGACGATGGCATCGGAGACCTGGGCCTCTCGATCCGCCGTTGCCGCCACCATCAGCAGAAAGGCCGAACCGTTGCGCTGGCGGGCAAACACTTTCCCCGTAATCGGCTGGGGAGGAGCCGCCCCCTGGGAGAGCCGTCCCGTCCAGTTAATCCGAATGCCGCCCCCCGGAATCGCCTGCACGTCCCCCGTGGTGAAGCCTTCCCCCTGGCCGAAGGTTTGCTGGGTGACCTGCACCAAATCGGCCTCCGTGGCGATGGCGGCTCCAGCGGGCAAAGGGGCCACCGCCACGGTATAGGCCAAACTTCCGTCAGGAGATTGAATCAGGGGCGCATTTCCCGCTCGGCTGACCTGGTAGCCCTCAAAAATGCCGATCTGAAAACGGCCCTGGGGGTCGTCAAAATTGCCCGCCAGCATGGGCATGGCCGGGGCCAAGGTCGGCGGCGGCGCATTTTGGGCCGCCGCCGTAGGGGGGTCTCCGCCCCAACGCCAGCCCAGCCACAAACACAGGCCGAGGCTAACCACAGCCACCATCAACCAGCGATATCGATGTCGGTGTCCCATCGCCATGAGTTTACGTCCCGGTACCACACTTCACCGCTAAGCATAGCAACGGAGACCCAAACCCCCCAGGTTATGTAAAAAAATAGCGACCAACCTTAACGCACCCCTCTAGGAACAAGGAAGCCGCTAGGGGCGAGAAAACCGCTAAGGGCAAGAAAACGACCTCCCAATGGGAGGCTGGATTACCCTAGGCCGTAGGCTTCCACGCAGCGCACAAACATCTCCACCCCTAGGCTGAGGGCCGTTTCGTCAAAATCAAAGCGGGGGTGATGGTGGGGATAGGCGAGGGCTTTTTCGGTATTGGCCGACCCCAGGAAAAAGTAGCAGCCGGGAACCGCTTGCAGGAAAAAGGCCATGTCTTCGCCGCCCATGGTGTGGCAGTCGGGCACCACCCCCGCCGGAGTTTCCACCACAGAGAGCGCCACCGACCGCACCAACTCCGCCATCCCAGCATCGTTAATCACCGGGGGATAGAGCGCCTGATAGTTCCATTCGTAGGTCGCGCCTTGGCTTTGGCATACCCCCGCCACAATTTGCTCCATCCGGGCGGGCAGAAAGTCTGTGTAGCGAGGGTCAAAGTAGCGCACGGTGCCGCTCAGTTCGGCCACATCGGCAATCACGTTGGGGGCATGGCCACTGTGGAACTTGCCCACGCTAACCACCGCCGCCTGGGTTGGATCCACATTGCGGGCCACGATGGTTTGCAGCGCGTTGACAATCTGCGCCCCTACCACCACCGCATCCACCGTTTGGTGGGGCAGTGCCCCATGCCCTCCCTTACCCTGAATGGTGAGATGAAACAGGGCCGTCGCCGCCATCAGTGGGCCAGTGCGCACCCCCACCGTGCCTAAGGGCAGATTGTTCCACAGATGTAGGCCAATCATCGCCTCCACATCAGGATTTCTCAGCGCCCCCGCCTCAATCATGGGTTTCGCGCCCCCCGGCCCCTCCTCCGCTGGCTGGAAGATCACCTTCACCGTGCCCCGCCACTGATCGCGATGGGCCACCAGATAGCGCACCGTACCCAGGGCAATGGCCACATGGCCATCGTGGCCGCAGGCGTGCATAATGCCCTCGTGCTGGGAGCAGTAGGGCACCTCGTTTTCTTCCCGGATGGGCAGGGCGTCCATATCGGCTCGAATGCCCAGCACTGGCCCCGGATGATCGCTCTCAATCACCGCCACCACGCCCGTTTTGGCCACCCCCGCCTGGAAGGGAACGCCCCATTCCGTGAGTCGCTGTTGGATAAATTCCGCCGTTAACTGCTCCCGAAAGCCCAACTCTGGCCGCTGGTGCAGCCGTCGCCGCCAATCTACCAGGAGGGACTGAAGGACGTGGATGGCCGGACGAATGTTCTGGGCATGAATGAGCCGGGGCGGCAAAGAAGTCGCAAACATCGGATTGTATGAGGGTATGAAGGAGCAACCAAACAGCAAGCTGGGCAACCCACGCCTACTTTTCACAGCATAAACGAGAAACCGATGTCCCCTTTCCTAGGGATGCCCCGCCCCACCGCCGCCACGGGAAAACAGACCTCACACCCCTTAGTCCCAAGCAGTTTGCGGTGGGGGGCTGGTGGCGAGATAGGCGTAGTATCCCTGCCTGGGTTGCCAGAGAATCGCCCCGTCTTGCTCCGTACACCACACTTGGATGCCCCGTTTTTTGAGGTCGTCTGCGATGTCTGGGGCGAGGTTTTGGGTGGAGGCAATGGCAATCCGAGGGTGAATGGCCTCCACCAAGGCGGGCTGGAGGGGTTGCCCATCCCACCACAGGACATCACTGGCAAGGGCGGGGGCCGACTGGAGCAAGGCCCGCTGATCCGCTTGGCTCAGGTGGGTCAGCATTAACCAGGGGTGTTGCTGGAAGAGGGTAAGTTTGAGGGCGGTGCCGAGGGCTGGACGAACTGGCGTGGCCAGACTAGGGGCGGCAGGGGGCACATCCAGAAGCGACTCAATGCGGTGTGGCCCCAGGGTGAGGGTTTGGTGAAGGCCCAGGCGAATGGGGTTTTGGATCTCCTTAGGCGGCACCCGCAGGGGATGGGTATAGTAAAAATGCTGGATGGGGGTTTGGGCGATCAGGGTTTTCCAGTTGTCATCATCACTGCCCTGGCCGTCGATGGCGTGGTTGAGGCGGTTGATTCCGGCCTGCCGTAAAAACGGCCCCACGGTATAGAAAGCGGTGGACTCGGTGCCGCTGTTGATCAACAGGGTCGAGCGGTGATCTTGCACCACCATCACCGCATCGCGACCCGCCGCCAGCACCGCCACCTGGGAGAGGGTGGCTCCTCGATACCACAGTGGCCCCAGGGCGATCAGCATAATCAGCAGCGCCACGGCCCAGCGCCAGCGCCGCCCCAGGGATGACCATCCCCCCAGTCCGTAGAGCAGGTAGAGGCCGATCATTTGCCAGAGGGCGATGTGGCCCATGGCCAGGGTGCTACCAGGGAGGCTAATTTCCCAGTGGACGAGGGCAATCAGCAGGGTAGTGGGCAACCCCAGCAGGAAGGCCAAGGCACTGCCTAGGGCCGGAAGGACAAGGGCCACTAACCCGCTGACCATCCCCCCCAGGCTAATCACCGTTACCAAGGGCGTGACGACCATATTCAGCACAATGCTGTAGGTGGTGAGGGTATTGAAATAGTAGAGGGAGAGGGGAATCGTCCAAAAATAGGCCGCGAGGGGCACGGCGAGAAGCGTGGCTAGGGTAGGAGGTAGCCCGTTCAACCGCTCGGTGATCGGCTTCACGCTCACCATCAGCCCTAGGGTGGCCATGACGCTGAGCCGAAAGCCTACGTCGTCAATCCAGGTGGGGTTCCACACCAGCAGCAGCGTCACCGCCAGCAACAGACAGCCCAGGGGTTTGACACTCCGTTCTAAGGCCAACCCCACCAGCGCCCCCAGTCCCATCAAGGCCGCCCGCATGACGCTGGGTTGGGCTCCCGTCATCAGCACATAGCCTACCAGTACCAGGCTACCGATAATGAGCTGGGCTAAACCGGGACGGGCCAATCGCCCCTGAAGGGCAGGGAGACGCAGAATCCCCATCACCAGGCCCAGCAACAGCGACACATGGAAGCCTGAGGCCGCGAGGGTGTGGGCCAACCCTGCCTGAATAAAGGCATCTTGGAGGTCGTAGGGCACCTGCACCGCCCGCCGTCCTAGGGCCATGGCGCTGACCAGGGCTCCCTGCTCTGGGCCAAGCCCCTGGCGATGGGCCTGCACAATGCGCTGTCGAATGGGCCATAGCCCCCAGCCCGCCTCGGTTTGAATCTCAACCCAGCGACCGCTAAACCCGGCGTAGGCTCCCCGACTGGCCAGGTATTGCTGGAAGTCAAAGGCGTTGGGATTCTTGGCCGTGGAGGGGCGGTAGAGTTTGCCCTGCACTTGGACGGTTTGGCCGGGGCGCAGATCTTGAATGGCGTCCTTGGGCACCGTGACGTAGAGCTTGCCTTCGGTGGTGGTGGGTGAACCGAGGGGGGTATTGTCCTCACCCAAGGTCTGAATTTGCTGGGTTTGCAGCCAAAACTGTCCCTTACCGCTGCGGCTAATTTTGGGGGTATCGTCGATTCGGCCCCAAACCACCTGCGAACTATCGGTGAATTCTGGCTGAAGCCGATGGCTGATATCTAACACCGAAGGCATGGGCGATTGCCAGCCATAGTTCAGAGCGGCCACCAACCCCAGCCCCCCCAACCCCAGCCATAGGGGAGATTGTGGCCCCAGGGGCCAACGTTGGGGCATGGTGAGGGCGGCGATGGCCCCCAAGACTAACGCCATTAGCCCGGTTAGCCCTACCCCAGCCCACAGCCCTAGCCCGCCGTGGCGTACCCATAAACTCACGACCAATAATCCGGCAACGTACGCGCCGCACCCCAACATTCCTGCCATGGCACCCATCGTTTTTATTGCACCCATAACTAGACTTAGAAAGCCCGTTTTGGCTCTCAAAATCCACGGATGGCAACTACTTTTTTACAGGTGATGTTCTGGGGCAATGGCTAGTCCTAGACCGATCCAACCATGCATCGTCTAGATCATCGTCTAGAACTCCGGGCAGATATAGGGTCTGGGTCGTAGGTTATCGAGACTCAGAGGGGTAGAGCCCCGTACCTAAGCCCATGGGTTGTGATGTTAGCGATTTGTGACTAAACGTCTGGGCTAGGCTTGGTTTCGTCGCTGTCGTCGTTGTAGAGGGCATCCAGTTGTTCGCGGGCATCCTTCACGGAGATCGACCGCATTACCAAGAGCGGTTCGCGAATCACCTGCCCGTCTTGATCGAGCAATTCGGGGTGGGGCACTGGACGGCGAGTATCGTTGCCGTAGGCACTGGGGGATTGCGAATTGCGGGCGTTGTTACCCAGCAAAACAAGATTTCTCACCAGGTTGGCAATGGCCAGAATGGCGAGAACCGCAAACGCAATAATATAAATAACTTGCCACATGACTTGTATCCTCTGGCCAATCGCTGCCTGTATTGACTGTAACCTGTTTACCCTGATTATGGCCCATTCGCCCAGGCCAAATTCGCCCCCAGATTTGACGCTAACGGGATAAGGATCGATGGCGACGGGCGACCATCCAGCATTCTGCAACGAGGGCGTGCCAGGTCATCACCTGGGCCGGATCAACGCCTACCTGTCCTTCGGTAATCGCCAACAAGGACGCCGCCGTTTGGGTTTCAGCCATGGCTTCCTTCAGCCGAGCCAGCAAGTTCGCCTGATCGTCTGCATGGGTACCGAGCAGTGGCCCCTCCTCGAACAGCGTTAGGGAACGCTGAAACCAGTACTGAAAGTCGTCAAGCAAGGGAGAGAGCACCTGAGCCAGCAGGGTTGGTTCGCCAGAAGTTATCCCATCGGCAGGGGCATCATCGAAGGGGGCAGGGGGCATAGCAGTGAGGTTAGGACGGCGAGGGTGGATGCTCCCATTTCGGGGTGGATGTCTTGATCCTAACGCAACCTTAAGCCCTTGGGGTGGTCAGAGGGAATGGGCTTAGGGTGAGACCTCTGTGGTCTCCCTTGGCCCTAGGGGTTGCCATCCAGCTTGCCAGAGGTCTCGATTGTTGAGTTGTTTGGCATTCACCCACAGCCGTACCGAAGGATCGCAGGAAGCGACGATCTCCGCAAAGACCCAATCGCCCTCCTGCTTCCGATTAGCGACCTGAAAATGCCGCCAACCCTCGGTGGTGTGGCAGGCTGTCCATTTAGAACCGAGCAGGTGGGGGAATTTCTGTTTACGAGTCATGGAAAAAATGGAAAACCAAGCTGTTTTTCGCGGGGTGCCTAGCGCCCAAACGAGGCCACTGTACTAGCATCAGCCGTGCCTAAAGGGCCAAGCGCACAGCCATACACCACAATCGTAGTCCCGGAATGATGCACCCAAACCCCAGGATAACAAGCATCAGTATAAGCAGTAGCCCATGGGGAGAGGGCTGCCAGGGCATGGGCCGCTAGCTTACCCCGGACTGAGATTACAGTGGATCACCGTTCAAACGCCCTCTGAGTAGCTTTTTAAGGCGTTGCTTCAAAATCGACCAGTTGATGGGTTTGGTAATGTAGTCGGTTGCGCCTGCGGCAAAGGCATTTTCGACCGAGGTTTCATCATCCAGGGCGGTGATCATCAAGATGGGCGTTTGACAACTCTGCTGGGTGAGTAGCGAACCCTGAACCTGGTCGGTATAGAAGACATTCTCGGTGGCTTGCAGTAGGCGAATTTGCTGACAGCAGGTGAACCCGTTCATTTCGGGCATCATGGCATCGAGGAGAACGAGATCGGGGGACTCTTGTTGGTAACGTTCTAGGGCTTCTTGGCCGTTGGTGGCTTCGATGGTGCGGTAGCCCGCTTGCTGAACGGCCATGGTTAGCAAGCGACGGAGAGATCGGTCGTCGTCTACAACCAGCACGAGGGGCGCATCGATGGAGGTCGTCATGGTAGGTGCAGGTAAAGGCTCAAGCAAAAACGAAAATGGGTTTCTGTGGGCCAGCAAGCGGGTGATGACAGACGTTGGCTCTGGTTTTGAGAAGCCGTAGCCTTGGCCGTAGGTCATCCCCATTTCGCGGGTGCGGCGGTGCTGAAAGGCGGTTTCGATGCCCATGGCCACGAGGTCAATGTGTAGATCGTGGGACATGATAATTAGGCTTTTCAGCCATTCCGCCAGTTTGGGGTCAATATCCAAACGATTGACGGTTTTGGCATCAATTTTGAGGCTGTTGACCGGGAATCGATGCAGAAAGCTGAGGGAGGCGTAGCGGGTGCCGATGCCATCAATACAGATTTGAATGCCCCGCGTCTGCAATTGCATCCAGACCCCCATGGTGGCCGAGGTATCTGTAACGATGGTGTGGTCTTTGATCTCCAGCACCAGGTCGTCTCCCCGCAGGTGGTGGGTGGCCAAGGCCCGGTCTAGGTGGGCCATCAGATCGGGATGGAGAAATTGTTGGGTGGAGAGGTTGACACTGAGGCGAACCCGCTGTTCCGGGAACTGCTGCCGCCAGGTGGCCAACTGCTGACAGGCTTGATCGAGCACCCACCAGCCCAGGGGAATGATCAGATGGGTATCTTTGGTGGCGGAGAGAAAGTCTTCGGGGGGCAGCATTCCTCTCTGGGGATGGTGCCACCGCACCAGGGCTTCTAGGGTGTCGATGCGACCATTGCCCAGGTTTACGATGGGCTGGTAGTAGAGTTCAAATTCCTGGTTTTCTAGGGCCTGGTAGAGGTCGGCATTTTTGACGACGGCCCGCTGAATCAGGCGGTAATATTGGCGGCTGATGGCCTCGACCGTGAAGTTTTCGCGGATGAAACGGTGTCCCGAAAGGCCCAATTGCTGGGTGGCTTCTCCGTCTTTCATCAGGTAGCGGATGTAGCTGGCGAGGCCCTGGCTATCGCCGTTGCTGAAGGCGGCCCCGCAGTGCGACTGAGACACCACCCCCCGCAGGTAGGAATGGCCTTCGCAAATGATCGCCACGGGCCGACCGGAGGACAGGGCCGAGTAGAACTTGCTGGGGGCCACCAGCCCCTCCATATCGGTGTCGATGCTGACTAGGTGCAGGTCGCAGGCGGTGAGGGACTGGGGCAGCAGGGCTTTGTCTTGGTAGGGCAGGAAGCGGCAGTTGGTGAGGCCGAGATCTTCGACCTGCCGCTCGGTGATCTCCCGTTTGGGGCCACCGCCGATGAACAGAAACTGTACCGGATCCTCCCGCAGCGCTTGGGCCGCACCGATGATGGTGTCCATGTCGTGGCAGCGCCCCATATTGCCGGAATAGAGCACGGTGAAAAGGTGGTCGGTGCCGTGGGTTTGGGCAAAGTCGTTGTCCGCCTTGGCCAGGGGTTTCACCCAGTCGGGGTCTGACCAGTTGTGGATGACGGTGATGTGCTCCGCCAGGGTAGGGTGCTTGGCCCCAATGCGAGCCTTCATGGTTTCGCAGGGCACAATCACGGCCTCCGCCCGCTGCCACACCCAACGATTCACCGCATCCCACAGGCGCACCACCCAGTGATGGGCGGGCAGCATTCCCAGCCCCGTCACCACGTCAGGGTAGAGGTCATACACCAGAGCCGCGTAGGCCGTACCAAAGATAAGGCTAAACAGAAACCCCACTACCTGCACGTAGGGCGGTTCGCTGACGAACAGGACAATATCCCCCCGGTTGCGTGGGTTCAGCAGGTGCCAGGCCGTATGCAAACAAAAGGCCAAGCTGCTGAGGGTGCGGCCCTTCATACTGCGAGAACGGCTGCGCAAAAAGTTCGATCGGGTGATATGCACCGGGCCTTTTTGCTCTTCGGCGGGGGCTTCGACCACCTCAAAGGCATAGCTAGGTTGGCCCGTAAACACCCGTACCTCAAACCCCTGCTGGCCCAGGTGAGTGGCTAACTCGTCCATATACTGCCCGGTGGCGGCAAAGTCGGGCGGAAAAAACTGAGTGACAATGGTGAGCCGAATCGGGCGATGGTCATGCTCTGGATGGCTTTCCAGCGGTGGTTGCGATGACGCATCCGGTCGGAAGCACTGATTCAGGAATTTAAACATGGTTTTGCCAGGGAAAGAAAACAGGGCGGACGGGGAAATAAGCCTATGGGTCAACGCTAAAGGGGGGCCGTCTGCGTTTGAGTTTGCATTCGTGGCCTAGTTTTTTGTTTTCCAAAACTTTGTTTTCCAAAACCGCCCCCAGCCCCAGCGCCGACCGAGCACTATCGCCCCAATCACCAACAGGCCAGCGGCACTGTGCATTTCAAAGGGGACGGCCTGGGTTTGGGCATCCCTTAAGTTAATGCGAGGGTCTTGACCTAGGTTGGCCGTGGTAAAAATCGCTCTAAAGTTGTCTACCCCAACATCAATGGCGATAATGCCGTCGTTAAAGTCGTTGTCGCTGCCTCGACCAGCGATATCTTCATAGCCCAGCAAAATCAGGGGTCTGGTCGCTTTGGGATCGGCGTAAGCTGTCCAGAAAACCGGACTGTTGGGATTGTAAGGGTCGGTAGGATTCAGGGTGTAGTCTGTGCTCAAAGGCGCTCTCCCGGAACTGACCGCACCATTGGGGGTGACCGCAAAGTTGAGCTGAGTTCCGGCCTGAATTTCGGAAAGCTGCACCCAGTCGCCGATCTGCAAAGGCGCATTGCGGCTGGGCAAAATGCTATTGGTGCCCGATAGGTTAGCAAATACGGTAACTTCGCCCGTGGTAGATCCAGCCGCCGTCATCGAAACCGGAGACTGATAGCCCGCCCCTTCATTAATAAAGGCAATGCGGGGAGCGTAGTTGTAGGGCAGATACAGATCGCTGCTGTCGATCAGCCAGAGATTGCTGTCTGCAAGGTTAATGGAAACCCGCTCCTGGGTACCTAAGTTGGAATATTTAGTGAGGTCAAACCAGGTAGAACCGGGTACGTAGCTTTGGACAGGGCCGACGGATAGAGTCATGGTTGGGTGATGGGGTGATGGGAGTAGCTGTAGGGTGGGCACCGCCCACCAGCCTTCATTTATGGCGATTTGAAGCCGCCCCTGGGGCTAAACATCCCTAAAACCTGCGCCTAAACTGGCACCGCTCCAGCCCGTGGTGAGCCAAAGCCAGGATCGCAGGACATCGCGGCAGATGCGGAGGGGCGATTCGGCGGGCTCCATGGAGGGGGCTATGACGGGGGTAAAGGCGATGCGGTGGCTACCGAGGATGACGGTGGCAATGGCGCGGGCGCGGGGCATGTGGTAATCGGAGGTGACTAGGTAGAGGTGATGCACGTGCTGCGACTTGAACGCTTTCACCAAGGTGGTGAAGTTGGTGACCGTATCAACGGCCTGGTAATCAAGGGTGACGCGATCACGGCTCACCCCCAGGGCGTCAAAAATCGGATAGGCCTGATCTGGCCCCAAGCCGGAGGATGACCACACCCGTAAGCTGGGGTGCAACCTGGCCCATCGGGCGGCAGTAGCTTCTCGATGAGGATGCCCACCCAAGACCAAAATGCCGTCGGGTGTGGGCCAGAGCGCCTGGGCCAAGGCCAGGTTGATCGGCCCATACAGGAGCAATACCCCCAGGCCGCCCAGCACGACTCGTCGCAGAAATGGCCGCCAGCGACGACTCCGAAGACTTCTCTGATGAGGGGTAGGGTGGCCGGATGCAAACATGCCAAATTTCCATAACAACAAACCAAGCCTGTCTCTACTGTGCCGGGGGCATGATTGCGATCCCATTTGCGCTTTGACCCCAACAACGCAAACCAGAACGCACACAGGCCGTGGTTAGGGTGCTCTTATCGGTTATGAGGGCATGTTTATGGCTTCTTCTTCGAGAGTGAATTCGTTTCGGGCCGATCCGCCGATCTACGAAGACTCCCCTATCCCTAATCCATCGGATACCGTCAGCCAGACCATCACAATGGGACATCTCCTGCGGCTGGTGAGGGTGGTGGGCTATGGCCTGCTGCTGTTGTCGTTGATCGATTTTCTGTATGTGCTGATTCCTGCCGACTTCATGGATCCGGTGTGGGAGTATCAGTTTGCGGGTGATTTAGTCAAACTGGTTCCGGTTCCCCTGTTGGCCCTGGTGCTGGTGTTTTGGGGCGATAACGTCGAACGGCAGGATATAGAATGGCCTATCCTCAAGTTTCTGTCCTGGTTAACGCTGATCTTCAGCATCACGTTGTTTCTGCTCATTCCCCTCACCGCCGCCAATACCCTGCGGATTCACCGCTTCAACAACGAGCAAATCAGTACCCAGGTGAATCAGCAGCGCCAGCAGATTGAATCGACCCGTACCCAACTCGAACAAGCGACCCCTCAACAGTTGCAAAGCCTGGTACCCACCCCCGATGCCCAGGGCCAACTGCCCAACGCCCCCGCCAGCCCTGAAGATGCCCGCGCCCAAATTTTGGACAACCTCAACCAAGCGAGAGAACAGGCAACCGCCCAGGCTAACCAGGCCCGTGCCAATGTGAAGCAAAACCTGATTAAAAACAGCCTGAAGCTGATTGCTGGAAGCTTCCTAGGCAGCTTTTTGTTCCTCTATGCCTGGCTGGTGAGTCGTTGGGCAAGGCGCGGCAAGGGCACCCTCAAGGCCAACGCCAGTGACCCCCAGATCAACCCCGCAACCGCCTTTGGCCACAGGGTAGGGCGCATGGTGGGGCGCAAACCCAAACGCATGAAGCACCGCATTCGGTAAGGCGATGATGACCGATCAGTCCTTCTCCCTCCTACGCATTCCCCTGTCTTCAAGAATCGCTCTCCTGGGCCTGGGCCTAGTGGGTTGGCATATTGCTTTAATCGTCGGGGTCACGGGCAATGCCGATCAGGTGGTGTTGAGCCTGTTGTTTTGGGGAGCCATCGTAGACCAAGGCCGTCAGGCTGGCCCGCTACGGTGGGCGCGATCTCCCCTCGCTCGGATATTGGGCCTTGCACTGCTAGCCCTCCTTTGCCTGAAGTCCTTACCGATCACCGCAACGGAATCGGCCTTTGTCAGGCTGTTTCCGTTGTTGGCCTTTGCGGGGTGGTCGCTGGTGGTACGCCAGGGGCAAAGCGGCCACGGCTGGAAGGTTTGGGCCTTAGTCGTCGCGCTTTCGGTGCCCCCCAGGACGTTGCCGCTCGTGTTAGAAACGGTTCTGGATAGGCCGCTCCGGGTGGCGACGGCGGCAGCAGCGGCCTTTGGCTTACATTTTTTGGGCTTCGATGTAGCGCAGCAGGGGACTTTCATCCAACTCCCTAGCGGCACCGTGGAGGTGGAGTTTGCCTGCACCGGGGCCGCCCTGCTGGGACTACTCCTACAGGTTTCAGTGCTGCTCGCCGTGGTGACAGCCTGGGCCAAGATAAGGGGGCTGATCCTGGGGTCGGTGGCGATTGCGGCCCTACTCAGCACCGTGCGCGTCGCCATTATGGCAGCGGTGGTGGGTAATGAAGCCCTCTTTCAGTTCTGGCATGGGTCGAGCGGGGGGCAACTGTTCACCCTCCTCGCCTTGGCCATCCTCAGCTACAGCGCCCTTGGCAAAGATGGACGATTGGCGACCCACAACAACGGGTAAAACGCCTTCACTGGCAATCAAAGGTCAGGAGACCTGCCCCCTACATTACCCCAATGCGGTAGGGGCGAGGTCTCCTCGCCCTGCCGGAGTTTGGACGAATTGGGAAACGGGGGCACGGGATGCGGATTCGGCACCCAACGCCCCCTCAGGGAACCGACAACCGCCCTTAAACCAGGGCCGCTTCAGCCAAGACGGCACCCACCTGCTGGTGGTAGAGCCGCTCGTACTGATCCACAATGGTCTCGGCGGAAAAATGGGCCTCGGCCCGCTGACGGCAGTGGTGCCGCTGGATGGATGGCAGTTGCCGGATCGCCTCCACGGCCTCGTCAACGGAGTTCACCAAAAAGCCATCCACCCCAGGGCGGACAATTGCGGGGAGCGATCCGCGTGGAGTAGAAATGACCGGAGTGCCGCAGGCCAAGGCTTCTGCAAACACAATACCGAAGGGTTCATCCCACTCGATGGGGACGATCATGGCGGCGGCTTGGCCCAAGAGTTCGTTTTTCTGCCGATCATCCACCGGGCCAACGTACTCAATGCCGTCTTGGCCGAGGTGGGGCGCAATCTGGGTTTGCCAGTAGGCCACGCCCTCTGGAGAATCGACCTGGTTGCCCGCAATAATCAGCCGACGGTTCGCCCCTTTGGCGGCGGCAATGGCGTTGTGTGCCCCCTTAATGGCCTCTAACCGACTGAGAAAGACCAGCGGTGCATCGGCCTCAACCTGGGGCTGAAAGGTGAATTTTTCCAGCGTCACGCAGTTGTGGATGGGGTACCAGGTGCCACCTGCGACTCGTCCCTGACGGCAGATGTGTTCGCTGCATCCGGTGAAGGTGAGGCTGTCCCCCGCCAGTTTTGCGGCCCAGCGCACGGTGCGTTCGGTGGGTTTGCGCTGGTAAGACATCACCTTGGGCAAATCCATCGCCAGCAGCGGCAACAAATACTGCAACCGCGAAAAGCTATGCAGCACCTCCGGCTGAAATTGCCGCACCGCCCCCAACAGCGTGGCCGTATTGCGCACCGTATCCCAGGCCGACTGAGAACTCAGCCCCGGCCAGGGATAGAAGGCATCCACGGCACAGGTGGAGTCGCGATGGGCCACCAAGCCCACCTCGTGGCCCCGTCGCCGCAAGCCCTCGATGAGCAAATCAATGATGCGTTCAATGCCCCCATAGAGGGTGGGGGGTACGGGCAATTCGGGGTCGGCGGTGAGAAGAATTTTCATGGCTGATTGGATAGAGATAGGTGAAAGCGCCTGTAATTCGGATTCTTGATTGCGCTGTAGGGTGGACACTGCCCACCATCTAGAACCTCAGACAGGGCCATTTCAGCGGCGGCTACCAGCGTTTGGCCTTCGAGTTCCCAACAAAACTGGGTTTCGGCGGCTTGGCGGGCGGCGGCTTGGGCGGCTCTCAGTTGGGCGGGATGGCAGACGAGGGCTTCGATGGCGGCGGCGAGGGCGGTGGCATCCTGAGCCTCCACAATCTGACCGATAGCCGGGAACCGCTGGAAGACCTCCCGCTGCCCTGCGGTGTCGGTGGCGATGACGGCTAACCCCGCCTGAAGGTACTGAAACAGCTTGTTGGTGATTGTCAGGTTGCGGCTGGGGGGGCTGGTTTGCTCTAGGGCGAGGCCGATGTCGTTTTCGGCAATGCGGGCGGGCAGTTCGTTGTTGGGTACGGTGGGATGAATATGAACCTGATTGGCCCAGCCGAGGGGGATGTGCTGGGCCAGCCAGCTCTGGTTTTGGGGAGAGCAGTGGCCCCGCAGATGTACCTCGACGCTTACCGTGAGCCGGGAGAGGGCGGCAAACAAAAGCTCTAGCCCTCGGCCTGGGCCAATGGTTTGAGAAAACCAGTGCAGCCGCACGGCTTCATCCGTTCTCCTAGCTGGGGGATTCTCTGGGGACTTCTCTGGAGATGGGTCTGAAGTCTGCGTTGGACACGTTGCTGAGGACGAGTTCTCTGAGGGGGGGGCCGACTTGGGGAAGACGTTGTAAACCACCGTCGGCGGTGTGACCTGATAATGGTTCGCCATTGCCGCCGCCATGGCCTGGGAGGTGGTTAGTCGATAGCGGCAGTGCTGCAACAGAAGGGCTTCTAGCTCGGCGATCCACTGGATGGGCCGCTGGTGATGGGCCGCAGGTAACAGATCTTGCGAAAACCAATCCTCAAAATCGACCCCCACGGCATAGCCCTGCTTTAGGAGTTGTTGGCCCACCCATAGCCCCGCCTCGGAGTGGACGATGGTGAGATCGGCGCGGTGGGCCTGGGCGACCTGAAGCAGGCGAGGGGCACCATAGCCCAGCAGGGCCGGATGGTGGAGGCCCAACCCCTGGTAGAGTTTTCGCGCCGTTTTGGCCTGAAGACGAACGCCGAAGCGGCTGGCTTGTCCGGGCCGAAAGTCTACAACCGGGTCAAAGGTCCAGGATTGGTGGGCCAACAGCGCCCGGTCTCGCTGGGCCAGGGTTTCGTCAAACCAGAGGCCCGCTACCCTCACCTCATGGCCTGCGGCGGCCAGGGCGGTGGCTTCCTTTTGGGGGCGGGGGGCGGTGCAGAGATGGCCACCAATTACAATCAGGATCCTTGCCATTGGGGCTGCTCCTCTTGCAGAGGGGGGGCGTCGGCATCGGCGGCGGGCAGCATCCGCCCTAGGGGTAGCCGACGGTAGCCCCACTGGTTGACAAAGAGCTGGGCATGGCGGGCCGCTTGCCACCCCACGATCCTGGCTGCCATCTGAAACAGGGGGCCACCCATGGGCTTTTCGGTGGCCCCGCCCCAACGGCGCACCTGCTTGGCAGCCAGGTTCCGCAGGGAGGGCACATCGGGGAACACTTCGTAAATGAAGCGCTGCATCAGGTTGGCGCAAACCTGGCGGGTGCGGGGGCTATCCTCAGCGGTGAGCAAGTATCGGCTCTGCAAAGACAACACCCGATATTGAGAGGCCCAGGCTTCCGGGGTCTTGCGGCCACTGAGGCTGACGGCATGGCCGGATCGGTAGTAGCTGCGGGCTTCTTGGCAAAACCGTACCCCCTGACTGGCGAGGATGACGCGGGCAAAGTATTCCCCATCGTCGTTCAGGGAAAGGGCCTCGTTCCAGGGGCCAGCGGCCTGAATGAGGGATCGAGGCACCAGCCAGGCGGCGGGGTGCATCATCCAATGGCCCGACCAGGCGCAGACCAGCCAATCCACGGGGGCCATGTCCTGCCAGAGGGGTTCGGGGGTGAAGGTGGCCTCCTGGGGCTGATTCCGAAACCTGGCCCAGGCCCCAGAAATTAGACCATCGGGATGATCCTGAATTAGGGCCATCTGCCGCTCGATTTTGTCCGGGGCCAGGAGGTCGTCGGCATCCAAAAACTGAATCACCTCTCCCTGGGCCGACTCCAAGGCTCGGTTGCGGGCGGCGGCGGCCCCCTGGTTTGCCTGGGCGATAATCCGCAGATTTGGCTGCTTAAACCGATGGGCGACGGTGAGGCTGTCATCGGTGGAGCCATCGTCCACCAGAATCACCTCCAGGTTGGGCCAGGTTTGGGCCAGGGCCGATTCCAGGGTCTCGGCCAGCCAGGGGGCGGCGTTGTGGCAGGGAATGAGAACAGAAACCAGCGGTTGCATAGGCCTGTAGAGTTAGACAGCGATTGTGACGTTCAGCCGTAACATGCTTCTCTGTGGGTTACCGACTAGCCATGGCCCTTCTCAAGGGTCTTAGGGAGGCTTTGGTGCTTTGTACGAGGGATCTCGCCAGAACTTGCAAATGCTCGATGGGCTGCATTTTGTAAGGCTCATAAATACAGCCAAAGCCCCTCCAAAACACGCGATAGCCTAAACGCCCATTCACCATTTTTTCCATTTCATAGAGCAGTTCCCTGGGCCGACCGTGAAAAATCCTCACATCGCGACAGAGCAGACCACCGGGATAGGGAGACAAGCTCCATTCATCCCCCAAAAAGGTAATTCTGAGCTGTTCCGTTTCATAGGCGGCATGGCGAAAGCTGCGCTGATCCCACTCTCGCCCCATGATCGATTCGTATTCCGAAAAATACTGCCGCCATTTCTCAAAGAAGTTCATCAAAGCAGGACTACGACGCATGGCGATGACATTCGTCATCGGTTCTCTAAAGGCTGGAGAAACACCGGGGAGATCGTAATGGAAGCCTCCTAGGGCTGGAGGAACACCAATATCAAAAACATCCAGGAGTTGAAACAGTTCGTCTAAGGGCGCAACAATGTAGGTATCGCTATCCAGAAAAACAAAACGGTCGTAGGGGCAGGCATCCATCGCTAATTTTGAGGCGACAGTGTTAGGCAGATGGTCTTGAATGATGACCTGATCAAAGACGGTATGATCCGTTGAGGCATTGGTGATCAGACATATCGGTTCTGGATGGAATCGGCGTAGGGATTCAGCCGATAGGGCCGCTTCGTCAACGTACTTTTTTCCGGTGGCAACGTAGACAAAACCCCGTGTTGGGCTGGCCTCACTGGTGGAGTAATGGATGGGTGTTGGCATGATGGGGTCTTCCATTTTGGCGCGAAAGAATGAATAGAATCTGGAGCTAAATTTGGCTAAATAGGTATTAGCAAACTATGGAATGATGTGTCGCCAGCCGTAGCGGAAATACCAGGGTTTGGATTCCGCTACATAGTGGTGCATCACCGATTGAGGATGCTGGGATTCTTGACGATCTGGCAACAGCAGGTAGTCGGATTGAGGGGCAATCGCGCATTCCTTTCCAGACAGATACAGACAGCTCAACCCCTGGGTCACGTTGTAGTGGGCACCTTCCTGTTCGAGAAAGGTCTGCAACCAGGCTTCAATCTGGTGCCAGTCCATGGCCTCACTCTGTAAGCCAAAAATGCCAATGTTCACTTTTTGCGGTAGTGGGCCTGGGGCCAGTTTTTGTAAAAGAGCTTCGGAGTAGCCGTAGGCGTTTTTCACATCCACCATGTAGCAAGGTTTTTGGGGATGGGCCAGCCAATCCAGCAAAAAATGGGGCGTCTGGAAGAACAGCATGTCGGAGTCGAGGAAAAGTTTCCATCCGGTTTCCCCGGCATGGAAGTCAATCAGTTTACGAATCAGGGGTTGTTTGAGGCGGTGAGATCGCAAACAGGGAAATGTTTCGGCGGGGAGCACCTGGTCTAAACGAGCCTCGACCCGATCCAGAGAAACAAGGTCTGCGTTGGGAAAGAGGCGCAGAATCTCAACCTTTTGTTCCGGCTGTAGCGACCCATCATCGTAGATGACCGGACGCAGGTTCACCGGGGAATGCCGCTGCATGGAGTAGGCGCAAAAGCAGGTCTGGTACCAATATTTGCTCCCGGTCATGAAATAGAGGTCGTAGGTGGGGCAGTCGGCCACCATGACCAACGGCTGGAGCTGGCTGACGGCGGCTTCCATCTGCTGCCTGCCGCGATAGCTCAGGTAACGGTTTAGGGGGCCGCGTTGCCAGGTGGTTTTAACAAACCCTCGCGGGGCGTAAACCAGCCTGTAGATCAGTTTGCCCAATCCCAGGTGGCGACCCAGGGTTTGTACAGGAGAAGAGGATGGTGAGAGCGTCATAGTAAAAGTCCGATGAGGGATCGAGCCAAACAGGGAATCACAACGACCAGCCGTAGGGTGGGCACTGCCCACCAGCCATAGCCGTAGGAGTAGGGTGGGCACTGCCCACCAGCCTTGATCCAGTGACATTGACAGGAAGACAGGCGAGGTCTACCCGTCCCAACCTCGCCCCCTAGGACAGTCGGGCTTGGCCCTCCAGCAGACCACAGGCTCCCTGCCAGCGAATGGCGGCAGCGGTTCCCGTCCAGGGTCGCAGGGCCAGATAGCTTTTCAACTGTCGTAGGGGCAACGTCCAGGCCGGAATTTTGGGCCAGGGGCGCAGGTCGTGGAGATCCAACACCTGCACCCAGGAACGGCAGGAGGCCCGATTCATCCGCCGCAGATAATCGGCCTCCAGGCGACGGGCGGCAATCAGGTGTAGCAGGCTGAGCTGGGGAAAGTAGCCCACGGCCCAGCCCTGTTCCAGCAGGGTCAACATCATGTCGTTGTCTTCGCCGGAGGTGAGGCTGGCCCCCGTGCGTCCTAGGGCCAGGTGCCGAGCATCGGTCTCTAACAGCCCCATGGGAATCTGAATTGCCTGAAACCACTCGGCGGGAGGCCGCTCGAACTCAGGCAGGCATTTACCGCCCATGGCCCCCACCTGGGGATAGCGATCCAGAAGGGCGATCACCTGCTCCAGATAGTCGAGCGACAGCACATTATCGTCATCCACAAACACCATGGTGGGGGTTTGGGTTTCGCGAAAGGCCCGCTGTCGGGCGGCGGTTAGCCCCAGGGTGGTTTCGACGACCATCCGCGCCTGGGGGTGCCAGTCTAGCGTCAGCCACGATTCCACAGGTTGATTGCTGGCGTTGTCGATCAGCAGTAGGTTCCAGGCGGTGGGGGCCAGGGTTTGCTGCTGAAGCGCGGCGATCACCCTGATGAGGTAATCCTGACGGGGGTTGTGGGTGCAGATGATGACGGTGAGGGGAGGCGACATGGGGAGAAGCCCTAAAAACCTTAGCTTCAGTGTGGGGTGGGAACGTTTGCGATCACGCCTGCGGGAATGTCTGTCTTGTGGCCCTGCCGTTGGGGATGGCGCTCTATGGCCTCGCGGTAGATTTGTTCCTGTAGTTGCCCAATCGTGGCTAGGTTGTAGCGGGTGAGGATGCGTTCACGGGCGGCGTGGCCAAGGCGCATACGCAGGGTAGGATCGTGCAACAACTCGCCCATCGCCGCCGCAATGGCCTGGGGGTTTTGGGGGTTGACCAACCGCCCTACAGCCCCGTGATCCAGCATTTCCACCATGCCCCCGGCGGTGCTGCCGACAATGCCACGGGCGGCGGCCATCGCCTCTAGGCACACCCCAGGAAAGTTTTCCCAGCGGCTCGGAAAGACGCAGATATCGGTTTCGGCCAGCAATGGGGGAATCGCGGTCAGGGGGACGGCCCCGGTAAATTCAAGCTGCCCCCGATGGCGATGGAGCCGCTGGAGAAGATACTGCTCCATATCTAAACCGGGCACCGGAGAAGGCCAAGCCGCACCGACAAAGCGAAACTGCGTCTTGGGATGATGGCGCAGAATTTGGGGGATGGCCACCGCCAGTTCTAACACCCCCTTACGCACCTCCAGACGACCGATAAAGGTGACTCGATTCGTCTGGGTGTCCACGGGAATATCCAGCAGATCCGGGGTTGGCAGGTAGGGGTTGGGCACCACGCGAATGCGGTCGGGGTCAAGCTGCCAGGTCTGTGTCAAGGCTTGGCCCAACGCCTGGGAGGGCGTGGTAATGAGATCGGCCTTGAGGGTTTGTGCCCGTTCTGGGTCGGTTTCTGGATCATAGTCGGGCCTCGACAACAGCGAGGGCACCTGCCCCCGTCGCAAGGCCCCCCCCACTCGCCGCATCTGCATTCCCACAGTGGGCGGCAGGTAATTCACCTGCCGAATTAAATAGGTGGGCGTGTGGAGTTTCACCACCAGGGGCACCTCCGGCACCAACGCCGTAATGCCCTGGGATTCGGCCCCAATTTCAGGACTTTCGACCACCTCAAACTGGGCCTCTCGATGGCGTTCCGCAAACACCGGGGCCACGGCGGCCACAAAGGCAGCCCGGTTTTGGCAACGTACGCGATGCACCAGAATGTTGTGCTCTAAAACGGCTCCTTGCCGATGGTTACTGCCCGTAAATACCTCCACCTGATGGCCTCGCTGCTGCATGAGCTGGGCGATTTGCAGGGTGTAGGTGGCAATGCCCCCAACGGCTGTATCGGGGGGATATTCGTAACTAACAAAGGCAATTTTCATGGGGTTGGCACCCGTCTGGGTGTCGTGAGAAATACCCTGACCGATGACATTTCTTAAGCTTGGGCCACCTGACCTAGATTGTCCGTTTCTAGGATGGTACGGGGGCTGGGGAGTTGTTTGAACTGAGCCCGCCAAGCTAAAATATTGTCTTTTGGTAAGGTGATCTGAGGGATAGGAGAGCCCTTAATCCATCGCGATAACCCTGCAAAGTCACCCCGTTCAAGGGTGGTTAAACCAGTATCTTTGGCAATTTCCCTGGCGCGATTGTCAATTTCGATCACTAAGGAACGTCGTCCAGACAGCAAACATTTAATCCCTCCATGGAGACGAGTCCCAATATAGTCAAACTGGCGGTCAGATCGTAGGAGAGACTGGAATGCCTCGAACGAGTGTTCAAGCAGTTCAAAATTATTAGGTAACCCTGCCATGAGCTGTCGGAGATAGGCTTGATCTTGCTCACCCTGAGGCCATGCAATGACCCGTTGATACTCACGACTTAAATGGTCGAGTAATTGTCGATCCGCTAAAGGATCTTTGGCATAGTCAGTGATCATAACCAGGGCTGTGTTGGCCCGTTGACAGGGAATCTGGCTCAGATCAAACTCCAGCAATGGCCACATGGTGGGACATCCCGTGTTGATAACGTTCTTAATTCCCGCCGCCTGGAGCTGCTTTAGGGTAAAACTATCCCTGACGGAATGCTGCCAACGTTTTGACAGCACCAACTGTAAAAAGCAACGGGTATAGATATTGGGGGCGTCTTGATACACCCGCCAACCCACCCCAAGCAGAACGGGCTTGGCCAGAAAGATTTGCTGCCGCAGAGACACTTTCCATTTTTTATGTTCATTCATGCGGGACTCTAGCAAATTGCTGCCCCCCACTAAAGCAAGCTGGCAGTGACGAGCCGCCGCAATATGGTCTGGTTTGGGAAAAATATGGGAGGGTAGCTTCAGAATTTCTGGGCTATTGAAGAGGGTGTTGATTTCTCGAACCACCGCTTCCTGAATGATCAGGTCTCCTAAGTTGGCACTGGGGTTTCCCTGGTGGTCGGCCAAGCCAGGGCTGTATAAACATGTTTTCATGGCTAATTTTTCTTTCGTTTGGATCTTCAGAAATGACACTAGGCAGGCATTAACCAGCGATGCGGAATGGCCAGATGACCGGGTTGAATGCCCGATAGTACAGGCCGACCCTGAATCTCGCCATCTTTCACATCAATCATGGCGGCGGCTTCTAGATAGTCTTCGAGTTCCTTGGCCTTGAAGATGGCCACATTCATCCGATAACGACCGGGCATCAGGGTTAAGGTGTCGCACTCACAAACGATTTGGTTGTGCAAATTATCTTTAATTTGGTCGGCTTGGCTGTGGATTGAGCTATTGAAATTCACCACGGCATTGCCATATTGGTCATACAAGGTGAAAATGCAGGAGACCCCTGCCGTCGGACGGTTCAGGGAAAAAATGAATCTCACGGGACGCCCAGTGGCCAGGGTGGAAGATTGATATTCGTCGGCAGTATAGGCTTCAATTTTCTGTAGCCTGATGTTTCCGATTCCCCTTCGATCTTGACGCTCAGCCAAATCTTGGGAAACAGCGGTTTCTAGGTTTGAGAGGTAGGTGCTGACCGCTTTTTGGGCCGAGTCATCCAGAACAACCTGACCCTTTTTTAGGACAATGCCGCGATTGCACAGAGCCTGAATCACCCCCATATTGTGACTAACAAATAGGACGGTGCGACCTTCTTTACCGACGGCTTCCATTTTGCCCAGGCATTTTTTTTGAAAGGCCGTATCTCCCACGGCAAGCACCTCATCGACAATCAAGATTTCCGGTTCTAAATGGGCCGCAACGGCAAACGCTAACCGCACATACATTCCCGAAGAATACCGCTTAACAGGGGTATCTAAGAACTTTTCCACCTCTGCAAAGGCAACAATTTCGTCAAACTTGCGATGAATTTCGACCTTCCCCATGCCCAAAATTGCACCGTTCAGGAAGATATTTTCTCGCCCCGACAATTCAGGATGGAATCCGGTGCCCACTTCTAGCAGACTGGCGACTCTACCTCGGAGGCCAATGCGTCCGGTGGTGGGTTCGGTAATGCGGCTGAGAATTTTTAGTAACGTCGATTTTCCTGCCCCGTTATGGCCAATAATGCCGAGGCGATCTCCCTGGTTAACCGAAAAGCTGACATCATTCAAGGCCCAAAAGCCGTCCTCCAAGGATGGGGCCACCCGTCGCCGCCGAGTGAGCCCCCGCCGCATGTGCCGCAACTGACTGGCCAGGGTATCCCGTAGGGACTGATACCTTTCGGGGCTGCGACCGAGTTTGTAGTATTTACCGAGACTTTCGGCGGTGATGATGGGGTGAGTCATTTTGGGGGGAGTGGGGAGTGGGGAGTGGGAAGTGGGGAGTGGGGAGTGGGGAGTGGGGAGTGGGGAGTGGGGAGTGGGGATCTGTAGGGTGGGCACTGCCCACCAGCTTTGAATCATGACCCTGGGAGAACCTCAAATCATGGCGCTGGGAGAGTCAAAATCCACGGCTAAATCACATCGGCAAAGGTGCGTTCGTAGGCCCGGAAGTACCGAATGCCGTACCAGAGGAAGAACACCACCAGGCCGACCGACACCAGGAAGCCCGGTAGGTAGAGCTGAGATTCGCCGCCGAGGATGGCCCAGCGGAAGCCGTCAATCACTCCGGCCATGGGGTTGAGGGAATAGAGCCAGCGCCACTGGGCCGGAACAACGGCACTACTGAAGCCGACCGGGGAAATATAGAGGCCAAACTGCAAAATGAAGGGCACCACGTAGCGGAAGTCGCGATATTTGACATTCAGGGTGGCAAGCAACAGCCCGACTCCCATGGCGGCGGCGAAGGCAATGGCAATGAAGAAGGGCAGGGTGATGATGCGCCAACTGGGCACAAAGTGATAGGCCACCATTAGCCCCAGCAGAATGAAGCCGGAGATGAAGAAATCCACCAGGCTGACAATGACGGCACTGGTGGGGATGACCAGGCGGGGAAAGTACACCTTTGAAATCAGGTTGGAGTTAGAAATTAGGCTATTGCTGCATTCCGATAGGGCATTGGCAAAGAACTGCCAGGGCAGCATTCCGGCAAACACCAGGATTGGGTAGGGCACCCCATCGGAGGGAAGCTGGGCAATTTTGCCAAACACCACGGTAAACACCACCATGGTTAAAAAGGGGCGAATCAAGGCCCAAATAATGCCGATGGCGGTTTGCTTGTAGCGCACCAAAATATCGCGCCAGGCCAGAAAGTAAAACAGCTCCCGGTAGCGCCAGAGATCTCGCCAGTACTGGCGCTGGGCGCGTCCGGCGGTGATCACAAGTTCGGCGGATGGGTAGGGCATAGCAAGGGCCTTGAGAGGACTCTGTTCCTACGGTGGCGGGGGCATGATTGCGATCACGTCTACGCTCCCGTCCATCTTCAAAAACCCTGACTCCTCAGCAAAATTGCCTACGCAGATCCACGGAAGTTCCATAATTCTCAAGGTTTCAGCCTCACCTTTAAGCGGATTCCGTCCCCCCCCTAGGAAGAAAGAAACAGGCCCAATCTGCAAAACAGATGTGAGAAATTCGGCTCACCGTAGGGTGGGCACTGCCCACCACCCCCACCTCGCTACGTTCAGGGATCTCACCATGACCGCCATGCTGCCTTGCCACGGTTCAACTTTCTACCCAATCTCGCTACGTCGATGGGGTCTACCGCTATGGGGGTCATTCATCGTCTGTTGCGGCTTCACCCTTCCCGCCCAAGCCCTCACCATGGGCGAAGCCACCGCCCAGAGTCAGCCCCTCTACCCGGACGACACCTTGCCGAACCGGATGCCATCCCTACGGCCCCTGGAACCGACGGAACCGACGGCACTGGATGGCCCGCTCGTCTATCCCCTCGACGACTACCGCCTAACGGTGGGCGACATCATTTACATGATTGTCGCCAATGTGCCCGACTACAGCGGCACCTTCCAGGTCATGCCCGATGGATCGCTGAACTTGCCCGTGCTGGGGCGGGTGGAGGCCTGGGGCAAAACCCTGACCGAAGTGGAGCAGGCCATTACCGAGGCCTACACCACCGCCGAAATTCTGGTGGCACCCCGCATTACCGTTACCCTGTCTCAGATCAGCCCTCTGCGGATTGCAGTGATTGGGGAAGTCACCCGTCCCGGCACCTATGCCCTCTCCCCGGATCAGGGCAAGCTACCGACCGTCGCCATTGCGTTGGATGCGGCGGGGGGCATTACCCAGCACACCGACCTACGCTCGATTCAGGTGCGCCGAGTCAGCCCCAACAATCGCCAACAGGAAACCCTCACCGTTAGCCTGTGGGATGTGCTGACCCAGGGAGACCGCAATCAGAATATTTCCCTGCGGGATGGCGACACGATTGTGGTGCCGAGGGCAGACCCCATTGCCATTGCCGACTCGCGGGAAATGGCTCGGTCTACCTTTTCGTCGGGCAGGATTCGGGTCAATCTGGTGGGCGAAATTGCCAGCCCTGGGGTGATGGAAGTTCCCCCCGATACCGCGCTCTCGGAAGCCCTGCTGTTAGCCGGAAACTTTACCAACCGCTCCCGACGGGTGGATGTGCAGCTCCTACGCCTCAACCCCGATGGCACCGTGACCCAGCGCACCCTACCCGTAGACTTCGCTAGCGCCATCAACGACGAAACCAATCCCCTCCTGCAAGACCGGGATGTGATTTTGGTGGGGCGCAACTGGTCAGCCTCCCTAAGCGACTCCATCGGCACGGTACTGCAACCCCTGAGTGGGGCGTCTTCCCTGTTTAACCTGTTCCTGCCGTTTTTGCTGCTTCGCTAAGCCAACCCCTGGGTGTCTCCCCATCTACCATGACTCACGATCTAGACGTTACGACCCAAAACCCCTTCCCGATACCGTCTACGTCTGGCACCGACTCTGGCCTGATGAGCACGGTGCTGGGCGTGGTGCGCCGCAAACTCTGGCTGATGCTGACCCTAGGATTGACCATGGGAGCGATTTCGGTGGTTCAGAATGCCCAGGTAGTGCCCGTCTATCAGAGCAGCTTTCGCCTGCTGGTGGAGCCGGTGAGGGATCAAAAAAATCTCTCCCGCCTAACGGATAGCCAACAGGGCGGCACCAAACAGGAGTTAGACTACACCACCCAAATCGAGGTGCTGCTCAGCCCCGAGGTGCTTGAGCCGATTCTGGCGCAGGCGACGGATCGCTATCCTGACGTGAGTTATGGCGGCGTGATTGGCAAGCTTTCGGTCTATCGCCTAGGGGAAACCAAAATTCTGGAGGTAAAGTACACCCACAGCAACCCGGATCGGGTGAAGGCGCTGCTGGAGGTTGTTGCCCAGGGGTACCTGGAGTACAGTCTGGACTCCCAGCGGTCGCAACTGTTGCAGGGCATCGCCTTTGTGGATGAGCGCATTCCCCGCATTCAGGAGCAGGTCAACGGTTTACAGCAACAGATCCAGAACCTGCAACAAACCTACCAGTTCCTAGAACCCGACGACTTCGCTGCCGAACTGTTCGACCGCACCTCAGGCATCACCAGTGCCCGACAGGCCTTGCGGGATGAATACATTGCCCTAGAGTCCCAGTACAACGCGCTCCTCGATCAGGCCAGCGCCTCGGCCACCCTGCGCCAGTCTGCGGCCTACGAAACCCTGCGCCAGGAATACCAAGTGCTGCGCCAACAACTCGCCATCGAGTCGGCCCGCTTTGGCCCCAACAGCCCCACCATTCAGCTCATCCAGCGGCAGCAGGAAAACCTGGCCCCCCTCCTCTTTGAAGAAGCCGAGCGGGTGATTCAAGATCAGATTGCCCAGGTTATGAGCAGCATGGCGGCTATCTCTGCCCGTGATCAGGATTTGGCAGCCACCGAAGCGGCCCTAAACAGCCAGATTCAGGCGGTGCCGGGGGTGGCCCGCAACTATCAAGAACTGCAACGGGAGCTACTGCTGGCCTCCAACAGCCTGACCCGCTTCCAGGAAACGAAGGAAATTCTACAAATCCAGGCCTCCCAAAACGAAATTCCCTGGGAACTGATCACCCCGCCCACCGACGCTCGCCGTAAACCGGGCACCTCTCCGATCAAAGCCTTGATGACGGGGTTTGCCATGGGATCCATCCTAGGGTTGGCCCTGGGCTACCTGATCGAAAAGCTGGCCAACACCTACTACACCCTCGACGACATCAAAAGGAAGGTGCCCCTGCCCGTTCTGGGGGTGATTCCCCTGTACCCCGAACTAATGGATGCCCAGCCCGAAGCCCATGTGGTAGACCTGCGGCCAGAGACCGCCGCCACCTCCCTAGCCGCCGATGCAGAGGCCCTGAAAGCTCAGCTCAAGAGCATCATCAGCCCCAAACTCAACAACTGGCAGGACTATGTGCTGGAGAAAAAGGCTGCTGACCAGGCTCAGTTAGACTTGGCCGAGACAGATGCCCAGGCTCCCGCCTCGGCAAAATCCGCGAAATCCGATCCGTCCTCCGATTCGCCATCCCCCGCCGACCGCTGGCTGATGGAATACGACAGCTACGGTTTTCTGGAGGCGTTTCGGGCCTTGCACGCTAACCTAGAACCCTTTGACCTGCGATCCCTCGTGGTCACCTCGGCCCTCCCCGGTGAGGGATCGACCACCGTGGCCGTACACCTGGTACAGGCCGCCGCCGCCATGGAAAAGCGCGTGCTGCTGGTGGATGGCCAGTTTCGCCGGGGAGGCACTCGGCTGAGTTCTCTGCTGGGCATCCAGGCCGAACCGGGGCTGAGCGACTACATCAACAACCGGGCCAGCCTCAACGACATTACCCAACGGCTGTCGTGGGAGTCGAATTTGTTTGCCATCAGTTCGGGTACCCCGTCTATGGATCCGACTCGGTTACTGTCGTCGTCGCGCATGAAAGAGCTGATGGCCCGCATGGAGAAAAACTTTGACTTGGTGGTTTACACCATGCCGCCCCTGATGGGTCTGGCCGATGTCAGCCTGGTGGCCTCGAAGACCAACGGCGTTCTCCTGGTGACCTCCCTCGGTCGTCGCCGCATTGCCGATGCCCTGAACCGCACCCTAGAACGAATGCAGGTGGCGCGGGTACCCATTATGGGGCTAGTGGTGAACCAGGTGAAGAACTACGCCGTGGATTTCTATGCCCGGTCGGGGTAGACCCCTGCGGGTATGGTTCGACTGGCCCCTGGTATCCACGAAATGGGCGAGAAAACCTCGCCCCTACGTTTTGCCTAAATGGTTGGGCAAACGTGATCGCAAACACCCGACCCGCACCATGGAAATCATGCCGCACCGGATCTCCCCATGACGTTTGCCGCCTCCCCTCAGACCGAACCGCCAGCTCCGTATCGGGCGTCCTCTGATGCCCAGCCCTTGCCCCGTCGAGTGCTGATCGTCAGCCCCCACTTTCCGCCGATCAATGCGCCCGATCACCAGCGCATTCGCACTGCCTTGCCCTACCTCAGCGAATTTGGCTGGGAGGCCGAAATCCTCACCGTCCACCCAGGGGAAGTGCCCCACCCCCAGGATGATCTGCTGTGGCAAGCGTTGCCGGAATCCCTGGCGATCCACACCGTAAATGCCCTGCCGAAGCGGCTAACTCGGCTGGTGGGCCTGGGGAATGTGGGCTGGCGTTGTCTCCCCTACCTGGCCCAGGCCGGAAATCAGCTTCTAGGGCAGCAATCCTTTGATTTGGTCTTTTTTTCGACCACCATCTTTCCGGTGATGATTTTAGGGCCTTACTGGCGGCGGCGGTTTGGCGTTCCCTTTGTGGTGGATTTTCAAGACCCCTGGCGCGTAGAAACGGCCCCTGCCGGACAACACCGCCCTGGCGGACGGCTCAAATACGCCCTGGATAAGGCCCTCGCCACCTTTTGGGAACCCAGGGTGATGCAGCAGGTCAGCCAGGTGATTTCGGTCTCCCCCGCCTATCCCAAAACCTTGCAGCGCCACTATCCCTGGCTTCAGGCCGATCAGCTTACGGTGCTGCCCTTTGGTGCCCCAGAGGCAGATTTTGATCGCTTGCCCCACCTACCCCTCCGTCAGACCCACTTCGATCCCCAGGATGGTCGCCAGCATTGGGTGTACGTGGGTCGGGGTGGGCCAGATATGGCCCTGGCGTTGCGCGGCCTGTTTTTGGGGCTAAAGCAACTGCGATGCCAAGACCCCAACCTGCCCCAGCGTCTCCACCTTCACTTCGTCGGCACCAGCTACGCCCCCGCCGGACGCGACACCCCAACTATCCAGCCCATCGCCACGGCCTGCGGCGTCGATGACCTGGTGACCGAGCATCCCCAACGCATCCCCTACTTTGAGGCCCAAAAGCTGCTCACCGCCAGCGATGTCATCCTCCTAATCGGTTCCGCCGACCCCCAATACACAGCCTCCAAGCTCTACCCAGCCGTGTTGGCAAAAAAGCCAATTTTGGCCATTTTTCATCAAGCCAGTTCCGTCGTAGACATTCTGCACCAAACCCAAGCGGGCCAAGCCATCACCTTTGACGAAACCACCGACCCAGCCCACCTTGCGACCCAAGTGATTCCCCACCTGAAAACCTTACTAGACCAGCCAAAACACACCCCGCCCCCCACCCAGTGGGACGCCTTTGCGCCCTACACCGCCCGCACCATGACCCAAACCCTATGCCGAGTGTTTGACCAAGCGGTTTCCTCTCCATCCCCCTAACGCCCAAACCATGGCCCTTCCCCCTCCCCAAAAAACCCAAACCATGACCCTCCTGTTCTGGGCCGGGATGGTGGCGTTGCTGTCCGCTAACCTAGACAGCCTGCGGGCGGTGCCTCCCTCCACCGCCATTGGGGCCTTGGCGATTGGGGTAGCCTGCATGTTCCCGGTCTATCTCTGGTGCGATGGTCAGGTGCAGGGGTTGCCCGTTTTTCCCTTCTTTTCCCTCACCTATTTGTGGACGTTTTGCCTGCCCCTGCTGAGCGAAAACCCCAACGTGTGGGCCTACAGCCCAGAGGCTCATCTCAAGGCGGCTCTCTCAACGGTGTTGTTCTTAGTGAGCGGCACCGTCATTTGGCTGCAAATTGTGCGCACCCCAGAAACCGTCAAGAAACCTTTTCGCGCCCTCAAGACAGACACCGCCGATAACGTTTTCATCGCCATGGTGGCGGCGGGAGCCTTTTTGAATATGTACGTGGTCGGCGGCTGGAGCGGCATCCCCGACAAGCTGTTTACCATCGTGCGGGGGATCATTCTGGGGCTGAGCTTTTTAGGAATCTTTGTATTGGCCTACCGGGCAGGCCAAAATTCCATGCCACGCACCAAGCAGTACATTTTCTTTGCGGCCCTGGTGGCCAATATCGCCACCGCTGCGGCAGGATTGATCCTCAAAACAGCGCTAACCCTGTTTTTGCTGTCGGTGATGGCCTATGTTATTGGCGGCAAAAGACTTCCTGTGATTGGCTTGTTGATGGGATTTTTTCTGCTGCTGCCTCTCCACTACGGCAAACACGAAATGCGCCATAAATACTGGGAAAGTGAAACGGCTCACTATGTGCAGCCTTGGCAGTATCCGGCCTGGTTTAGCGAGTGGCATGGCTATGCCGAAGAAAACAAAAATCATGTTCCTGAACGGTGGGAAAAAGTCGAAGAAAAAGAGTCCTTTGTGGAACGATCTAGCGTTATCCACATGCTGATGATGGCGCAGGAAAAGATTCCAGAACCCTATCCCTACCTAGGCGGCAAAACCTATGCCATCATTCCCGGACTGTTGGTACCAAGAATTTTGAATCCCCAAAAACCTCGCAGTCACGAAGGTACCCACATGCTGAACGTCCATGTGCGGCGGCAAACCTACCAGCAAACCTGGAAAACCACCATCGCCTGGGGATTACTGCCAGAAGCCTACGCCAACTTCGGCTATTTTGGCTGTCTGCTGATTGGCGGCATTATGGGCGCATTCTACGGCACCATTACCCTAGCGGCCATCGGCACTCCACCCTTCTCCGCTCGGATGATGTTCTGTGTGCTGGTGATGAGTTTGGCCCTAGCTTCAACCGAGTGGACCGCAGGTGTGTATGCCGCCACGCTTTTCCAATCTTCAGTACCCATCGTTGGTATTAAGTATGCCTTTATGAAAGTCTATCGCCCAAACTCGCGAGGTCGAAAGCCGAATAACCTCCTAGCCTATAAATCTCCAGTTAAAAATTACTATCCCTATTTAATACAACCCAAATCAAAAGACAATCAGGCCGCCAAATCATTTCGGTAAATTTCCATGAAACGTCTTGCTATTATCACCTCCCATCCAATTCAATACTATGCCCCCTGGTTTCGCTGTTTACAGGCAAACGCTGGTTTAATTCTTCGAGTGTTTTATTTGTTAGATCCAACAGTCACTAATCAGGCTGATCAACAGTTTAAGGGGGGTATGCAATGGGATATTCCTTTATTGGAAGGCTATGATCATGAATTTGTTTCCAATGTCAGTAAAAGACCGGGGACAGGTCACTTTTGGGGATTACAAAATCCAACCCTCATCCAACAGGTGAAAGCTTTCCAACCGGATGCGGTGTTGATGATGAACTACAACTACGCCAGCCTGTACAGATTTTTAGCCTCCTGGAACGACACGCCGCTGCTGTTTCGGGGAGATTCCCATCGCCTGATCCCTGAAATCGGTCTAAAGGCTAACTTGAAGCGACAGTGGATTACCCAGATTTATCGACGCTTTGATGCCTGTCTCTATGTGGGTAAGGCGAATCGGGATTATTTTCGATATCACGGTGTTGAGGAAAATCGACTCTTCTTTTCGCCCCACGCCATCGACAATGATCGGTTTATCGGACAGGCTAAAACAACCGCCCTAGAAGCTGTTCGGTGGAAGAAAGATCTGGATATCCCCCTGGATCACCAAGTTATTCTCTTTGCAGGCAAGTTTATTAACAAAAAACGTCCCCTAGATTTGCTTCAGGCGTTTCTCAAGGCAAAGTTATCCAACGTATCGCTACTCTTTGTCGGTGCGGGTGAATTGGAAGATGACCTCAGACGACAGGCTCAGTTGTCTAGACATCCCCATATTTACTTTGCGCCCTTTCAAAATCAAAGCACGATGCCCCGCACCTATGCGGCGGGGGATGTGATGGTTTTACCGAGCTATGGCCCCAGCGAAACCTGGGGATTAGCCGTTAACGAAGCCCTCTGTCTAGGAGTGCCCGTGATTGTGAGTGACCATGTGGGTTGCGCGTCGGATCTCGTCATACCCGAAAAGACGGGTTTAATCTTTCCCGCCGGGGATATCGATGCCCTGGGCCGCAGTTTACAGACTGCCCTTAGCGAGGGTGGTCGGCAACTCAAATTATGGGGACAAACCGGACAGCACCACATTAGCCATTACAGCTACCACTACGCCACCGAGGGATTACTCTCGGCCCTCTCGGCCTCATAAAGTCATACATCCACAAACATGATGCTAAACCCGAACGCAAACTTGCCTCCCCCAAACTAAGAACTATCAACTCTCTTCTCACACATTATGTTTCCACTGATAGTTCTGGGGGCTGCGGCCCTAACGGTTGCAAGCCTAACACCTATCGTCCAAAGTCTGGGCCTGAAATTAGGTTGTGTTGATCAGCCCAATGCCCGCAAGATTCATCAACAACCCATCGTCCGGATTGGTGGGGTCGGAATTTTTGCGGGCACCTTTTTGGCTTGGTTACTGGTTGGCAGATTGGGCCTGAATGCCTTAGACAGCTCTATTTTTCTGGGTCTGTTGTTGGGCGGTCTGGGCTTTTTTGCCACGGGTTTATTGGATGACCTGTTTAACCTGTCGCCCTTTGTGCGGTTGGGGATGCAAGCCATTCTGTCGGCAACGGTGTGGAGTTTGGGGATCCGGCTGGAGGCTCTGCCCCTGCCCGGTTTGACGGCAGCCTTGCCGTCCTGGCTGAGCCTGCTGGTGACGTTCCTCTGGCTGGCTGGCATGGCCAACGCCATCAACTGGCTAGACGGCATGGATGGTCTGGCCGCAGGCACCACCACCGTCGCTGCCGCCGTTTTAGCCGCCATGATCTGGCCCCTGCATCCCACCATGGCGCTGATGGCCCTGGGCCTCTGCGGTGCCACCCTGGGCTTTTTGAAGTACAACGCCGCCCCCGCCCGCATCTTCATGGGAGATGGCGGCTCCTACTTCCTAGGGTTTGCCCTCGCTGCCCTCGCCACTATCGGCCTCCCCGCCAATGGCTCCTTCACCGCCACCCTTCTACCCTTCATGGCCCTCCTGATTCCCGTCCTGGATATGACCCTGGTGATTGGGGCCAGACTGGGCGACCGCAAATCCCCCTTCCACCCCGACCAACGCCACATCCACCACCGCCTGATGCACGCCCAGTTGCCAAAATCCACCGTGGTCTGGTGCGTGTACGGCCTCACCCTGCTATCCGGCCTAGGAGCCATGGCGCTGCAACATACCCACGCTGGCTGGTGGCTCATTGGGGCTACCTTGGCTCTCTTCACCCTCACCACTCGCTCGCTCTGGCCCCAGCCGGAGATCACCGTTGCAAGTCTCCCTTCGGTCAGTCCGTAAACCATTTTGACAACATCCGCCCCGCTTCTCCCCGATACCAAGGGACGAGGAGACCTCGCCCCTACCGACTCCCGACTCCCGACTCCTCTGGATCCCCCCTTCACCCTTCACCCTTCACCCTCACCATGTCCCAAACCATCCACCTCTGGACCCCTGGCCTCTTTGACTTCAAAGGCGGCATTCAAACCTACTCAGGCTTTCTGCTCCAGGCGTTAAAGGCCGTCTTACCGGACGCCACCCTGCGCGTGTTTACCATGCATGATCGGCCCATGGGGTTGTCTCGAAAGGGCGTCTCCCGGCTCACCTTTCACACGGCAGGGCAAGTCCATCCCCGGTTACGGACGGCCTACTTTGCCGCCCAGACGTTTCAAGAGGCTCTGTGGGAGCGGCCCGACCTAATCATCACCACCCACGTCAATTTCACGCCCGTGGCCCATGCCCTCAAAACGCTGGTTGGGATTCCCTACGTTGCCATCGCCCACGGGTTTGAAGCCTGGGATGTGGAGAAACCCCAGGTGCGGCGGGGCATGGCCGGGGCCGACCGAATTTTGGCGGTGAGTGGTTTCACCTACGACCGCATCCGCCAGTCCCAAGCCCTTCAGAACCTGGGCATTTTGCCGAACACCTTTGATGCCAATCGGTTTCAGATTAAGGCCAAACCGGGGTACCTGCTCCAGCGCTATGGTCTGCAACCCGATCAGCCCGTCATCCTCACCGTTAACCGACTGGCGGCAGGCGAACCCTTCCACAGCTACGACCAAATTTTGGCGGCAATGCCTGACATCCGCAAATCCCTCCCCAACGTGCATTACCTGATTGTCGGCAAAGGCGATGACCGCCCCCGCCTAGAGCGGCTGATTGCCGAACGCAACCTGCAAGATTGCGTCACCCTGGCCGGGTTCATTGCCGACGACGAACTGCCCAACTACTACGCCCTCTGCGATGTGTTTGCCATGCCCAGTAAGCTCGAAGGCTTCGGCATTGTCTACCTAGAAGCCATGGCCAGCGGCAAACCCGTCCTAGCCGGATTCGACGGTGGCCGGAATGCCCTCAAGCAAGGAGCACTCGGTGCCCTGGTCAATCCAGACAACGTGGACGCTATCGCCACCACCCTGACCCAAATTCTGTCCGGCACCTACCCCAATGCCCTGATGTACGAACCCCAAATGCTCCGGCGAAACGTCATCCAATCCTTTGGACAGCCCACCTTTCAGCGAATTCTGGCCGGACATCTCTCCCAACTGTTGCAACCTGCCGCCCCACCCCTCGACCAATCCGCAGAACCCCTGCATCCCGCGAGATTACTGGTTTCGCGATGACACCAAATCCACGGGATCCCCACCCCCCCCGTAGGGGCAGGGTCTCCCCGCCCGCCCACCCCTCATCCAGGCCCATCCATGATGAAGATCCTCCACGTCATCCCTTCCCTGTCCCCCGTTCGGGGTGGCCCCAGCCAAGCCCTGTTAGAAATGGTGCAAGCCCAACGCCAGCAGGGCATTGATGCCGTCGTAGCCACCACCAACGACCACGGAGATACCACCTTCTCGGCCCCCTTTGGGCAGCGCATCGACAGCGGCTCCATTCCTGAACTGGTCGGCCCGTCCGTTCCCGTCTGGATTTTTCCTCGGGTGCTGTCTCAGCGGTCGGCCCTGCGGGAATTTGCCATCGCCCCGGCCCTGGCCCCCTGGCTGTGGCGGCATGTCCCAGACTTTGACCTGGTGCACATCCACGCGATTTTTAACTATCCCACCACGATGGCGATGGCCGTGGCTAAGGCGAGGGGCGTGCCCTACGTCGTGCGTCCCATCGGTTCGCTGTGCCGCTGGTCGCTAGAGCAGGGCCGCACCAAGAAACAGATCTACCTCAACACCGTGGGTCGCAGATTGTTGGCCGCCAGCGAAGCCCTCCATTTCACCACCGTCCAAGAACAACAAGAAGCCCTAGAAGCCGGGTTTGATGGCGCTAACTTCATCCTGCCTCATGGGGTGCAGGTGCCCGCCGTTTTAAGCCATGCTCGTCAACAATTGCGGGCTGAATTGAAAATTCCCGCCGATCATCAAATTCTGCTGTTTCTCTCACGGCTGCACCCCAAAAAAGGGATTGAGCATTTAATCGATGCCCTGGCCAATGTGCCTGAGGAAAACGTTACCCTGGTGATTGCGGGCCGTGGCGATTCTAGTTACGAAACGGCGATTAACCAGCGCATCCTAATGGCCGGATTGAGCGAGAAAATCCGACAAATTGGCTTCGTCAGCGGTGAATGGAAAAACCTTCTGCTCCAAGGATCTGACCTGTTTGTGCTGCCCTCCTACTCAGAGAATTTAGGGATTGCCGTACTGGAAGCTATGGCCGCCGGATTGCCCGTGATTACAACGCTGGAGGTGGCGATTTCACCCCTGATCCAAACCCACCAAACGGGCCTAGTGACAACCGCTCATCCCCCCGCCTTGGCGATGTCAATTCAGCACTATTTGCACCATCCCGACCTCGCTGGCAGGGATGGCCAGAACGGTCGCACCCTGGTGGAAACCCAATTTAGCTGGCCAACCCAGGCCGCAAGGTTGACGGAGCAATACGCTCGCTTGACCCAGCAGAAAACCGAAGCATTCCCGATTTCCGATGGGGCAGAACCATCCAAAGTCCTGCTGTCCTAGCCATGACACCCGACTACCCACCCGAAACCTATGCAAACTCTCACCCTGTCTACCCAAGCCGCTAACCCCATGCTGGCCACCATCACGCCAGTGATTTTGACCTACAACGAGGCCGACAATATTAGCCGCACCTTGAAGCGTTTAACTTGGGCCAACCGCATCGTGGTGGTAGACAGCTTCAGCACCGACGAAACCCTAGATATTCTGGAGAACTATCCCCAAGTAGCCTTGTATCAGCGCCCCTTTGATACCCATGCAAATCAGTGGAACTATGGGCTGTCTTTAGTCGAAACGCCCTGGGTGCTCTCCCTCGATGCCGACTATGGTTTGAGTGACGAATTGACCGATGAATTGACCTCCCTTGACCCAGAAAATGGGATAGATTGCTATAGAATTCCCTTCCAGTACTGTGTCTTTGGCAAGCCCCTAAGGGGGAACATTCTGCCACCAAGAGCGGCCCTATTCCGGCGGGATAAAGCCACCTACATTGACGATGGCCATACTCAGTTGTTGCAGTGTTGGGGCAAGACCGCTACCCTCAAAAATCCCATTCTGCATGATGACCGCAAATCCCTTAACTGCTGGCTCTGGGCACAGGATCGCTACGCTCTGTTGGAAGTTCAAAAGCAACTGAATACCCCCCCAGAAGCCTTGGGATGGAGTGATCGTATCCGCTGCGTTCCTGGTCTATCTGCCCCCATCATTTTGGCCTATTGCTTGATTCTCAAAGGGGGCATTCTCGATGGCTGGGCCGGATGGTACTACGCCTTTCAGCGGGTGGTGGCGGAGTTAATCCTTTCCCTGCGGTTGATCGAGGCTAAATCACATCAGTAGATCACTTGTTGAATTCATCCGTCCGCACAAGAATACACGTTGTTTTTAACGCTTAAGGTCACGGCCATGGCTGATATTTGTCTTGATCAGTACCGTACAGGCTCCTACACCCCTGGAGCATCGGTTTTCAAACAGCTTCTCTGGTTCTACCTGGGCGATTTTCTTGTACAAACACCGCTCTTACCTTTTTCGGGTATTAAAGTGGCTATTCTTCGTGGCTTTGGTGCCCAAATCGGTCGAGGTGTGAGGATTAAGCCCCACGTTAAAATTAAGTTTCCCTGGCGGCTGACGGTAGGCCATCACACCTGGCTCGGTGAGGGGCTATGGATTGATAACTTAGCCCCCGTCGTGATTGAGGATCAGGTTTGCCTGTCCCAGGGCGTTTACCTCTGTACGGGCAACCACGATTGGAGTCAGCCGACCTTCGACCTGCGGGTTAGCCCTATTCACATTAAAAAGAGCAGTTGGATTGCCGCCAAAGCGGTGATTGGGCCGGGAGTTACCATTGGGGAAGGGGCCATTCTGGCCCTGGGTAGCGTGGCCTCCCAGTCCCTAAAACCGTGGACGATCTACGGCGGCAACCCAGCCCAAGCCCTCAAGCCGCGATCCCTTAAAGCGAACGAGCCCGGTCTAGAGGCAACCGTCGGGGAGAGGTTGCCTCACCCACTGATATCAGGGTAATTAATCAGACTTGTAGACTCAGTAGATCACAAACACGCTCTTTTGCCGTGATCCCGCCCACCCTACGGGAAGCAAGCGACACCCCCAACCCCTCTCCCACAAGGAGAGGGGAACTGGAAACGGTCTTCAAAGTCCCTCTCCCTTGGGGAGAGGGATTTAGGGTGAGGGCTGCGGGGGCTTTGCAATCTACTGAGGATTTAGGACTCGTTGGGCTTGCAGGTCGTGAATGGTTTGCCGAGCGGCGAGTAAGTCTTGATGGAGTAAATGGGTTTGCAACACCCGTCGCACCCGCTGGCGCAGCACTGCCCAGTGGATGGGTTTGGTGACGTAATCCACTGCGCCTACGGCAAAGGCCCGTTCTACGGAGGGATTGTCCGACAGGGCCGTAATCATGAGGACGGGGGGACAGTGGTCGCCAAAGGTGGTGTGCAGAATCTCGCAGCAGGTGAAGCCATCCATCTCGGGCATAAGGGCATCCATCAAGATCAGGTCGGGCAGGTGTTGCTCGCAGAAGCTGAGGCAGGCTTTGCCGTTGCTGGCGGTTTCTACCTGGTAGCCTTCGACGGTGATGGCGTGGGTGAGCAGGCGGCGTAGGTTACGCTCGTCGTCCACAATTAGCACCGTAGGTTGAGGATGGGTCATGTTAAGGAAGGGATAGAGTGGCAATCTCGGACTGTAGGGCCACCATGACCTCAGCGTAGAGGTGCTCGATTTCAGCCAGGGCGGTTTTCTGGTCGTTGGGCGACATTGGGCCATAATGCAGTTCTAGTTCCTGGCAGAGGTTGCCCAGGGAAAGCACCCCCAGGTTCAAACTCATCGACCGTAGGGCGTGGGCCTGGTGGCGAATCTGGCTACCCTCCTGGTCTTGAATGGCTTGGTGGAGTTGTTGTAGGCAGCGGGCGGCATCTTCTTGATAATTGGCGATTAACTCGGCCAGCAGGCTATCGGCCTCCTCGCCAGCCATGGCGCGAATGCTGTTGATCATCTCCCGATCCAGCAGCGGTTGATCGGGGTTGGGGGCGGATGGAGCGGGTTGGTCAGAGGTAGGCCGCGAAAACTGAGCCATGGCATCCGGGTGGTAGATCCGTCCGTAGCGCACCAGACAATCCGTGAGGGATTGCAGCAGAATCGGCTTACTGAGAAAGTCGTTCATCCCCGCTTGCAAAGACCGCTGGCGATCCTGCTGGTTAGAGTGGGCCGTCATGGCCACAATCCAGGGGCGTTCGGGGGTAACGGCAGGCAGGTGGCGAATCAGCTCGGTGGCTTCGTAGCCATCCATTCCCGGCATTTGCACATCCATCAGCACCAGATCGTAGGGAACCTGCTGCACCCGGTCGAAGGCGGTGAGGCCGTCGCTGATGCAGTCTGGCTTATACCCCAGCCGTTGCAGCATTTTAACGGCAACCTTCTGGTTTACGGCCAGGTCATCGACCACCAGAATATTTAGGGGTAATGATGTTCCCAGGATCTGATTGGAGTCGTCATGGCCATTCACCAGGGCGGAGGTCTCGACCTCAACGGGTTTGGTGCCGTCAGGATGCTGTCGAGATAGCATCAGCGGGGCTTGAATGGTGAAGTGGAAGGTGGTGCCCACGCCCGGTTGAGTCTGGAATCCGATGGTGCCTCCCATGGCTTCCACGAGCTTTTTACAGATCGCCAACCCCAACCCAGTGCCGCCAAAGCGTCGGTTGACGGAGGTATCCAGTTGGCTGAAGGCTTTGAATAAGCCATCACAGTTTTCTTCAGGAATGCCCACGCCCGTATCTTGAACGGCAAAGCGAATTTCAGCCGTATTCTCCAGGGCTGTAGGGTCTTTTTGAACGGCGACGTCGAGGGTGACGCGGCCTTTTTGGGTAAATTTCACCCCGTTGCTGACCAGGTTAACCAGCACCTGCCGCAGCCGGGTCACATCGCCAATGATACGGCGGGGAACGTCGGGGGCGATGTTCAATTGCAATTCCAGCCCCTTCTCGTCCGCCAGGGAAGACATCATATGCACCACATCCTGCACGCAGCGATGCAGGCCAAAGCCCCGCCGCTCTAGTTCCAGCTTGTCGGCCTCAATTTTTGAGAAGTCCAGGATATCGTTAATCAGCGCCAGCAGCATCGATCCGCTGTTGTGGATGGTATCGACAAAATCCTGTTGCTCGTCATCCAGGCGGGTGAGGCGCAGCAGATCGGTGAGGCCAAGGATGGCATTGAGGGGAGTGCGAATTTCGTGGCTCATGGTAGCTAAAAAGTTTGATTTAGCCCGATTTGCCGCCTCAGTAGACCGGATTGCCTGCTCTAGCTGTTGCTGCACCCGTTTGCGCTCGGTAATGTCGCGATACTGCCAGAGATGCCCCTGGTAGTCGTTGTCAATGAAGATGGGAATGTAGTCTCGCTCTAGGGTGCGACCATCAATCAACTGAATTTCCTGACCGATCAGGGGTTGGCGGATCTGGAGAATCTGTTGAATATCTTCAATCACGGTCTGGGGATCCTGGAATAGGGCCGCCGCCTGCCGCAGCAGACTGTCACAATCGGGGCCTCGCAGGGCTTCGGGGGAAAGGGGCAGCCGAAAGATATCGCAAAAGGTCTGGTTGGCCAGCAAAATCCGACGGTTTTCGTCCTCTACCAAAATGCCAGATTCCAGGTTTTGAATCAGGGTGGTCAGGCGAGATGTGGTCTTTCTCAGTTGCAGTTCCATCTGCTTTTGTTCGGTGATGTCCCGCACCAGCCCCAGGCACCCCAATACTTTGCCCGATGGATCGGTTAGAGGACTATAGCGAGCTTCAAACACCCCCTTCTGCCCGCTTTCGGGTACGGTAAAGGCTCGATTTTGGGCTACGACAGAATGCCCCGCCATGGCCATGGCCATCAGCTTGTCTTCGCCCTTGTCTTTCAGGCAGGGAAACACCTCCCAGGCCACCTGGCCGATCACCTCGCGGTGAGATAGACCAGACATCTTTTCCATTGGCCCATTCCAGACCTGGTAGCGAAAGTTGGTATCCAGGGCAATAATGCCATCCACGGCACTTTCAATCAGCCGATCCGAAAATTGCCGTAGCTGCATCTGCTGAATGGCGTGGAACAGGTGTTGGGTGAGCTGCCGCAAAAACGATAGTTCCAGCGGGCTCCAGTGGCGAGGATGGCTTTGCTGCGCCACCAGAAAGCCCCAAACCTCAAGGCTTGTCGTCGTCTCGTCCTGCCATTGCGATGCCTTTTGCCAGTCGAGACTCAGGTAGATGGGAACGAGCACACTGGCCTGAATGCCTAGGGCCGAGAGCATGGTCTGCTCGCAGGGGGTCAGATCCGCCTCTGTTAGGTTATCAATGGCTCTGGGCTGTTGTAGGGTGGCCTCCGCCAACCAGCGTTGTAGGCATTGGGAGAAATCGAGGGAATGGTCTGGCAGGGGGGGCAGGGTGGCCTTGGCCTGCACCGCCGCAGGCTGAGCCTGACCGGAGGCACCAAGCTGATAGATGACGACCCGATCAGTTCCCAGCAGTTGTTGAACATCATCCACGGTGTTTTGCAGAATGTCCGTCAGGCTATCGGCCTGGTATAGCCGCAGGGCCGTGGTGGAGACTAAATCTAAAAAGTGAGTTGCGCCATTGAGATCAGGCAGACTCATACTGCACCTCTCGCACGAATAGGCATTGTTCAAGGGTTTGGATCCTGTCGGCGGTGAAGGATCGGTTGTGTCGCAAACTGTCCACCAGCAGCCGCTGCATGTGGTAGTAGGTGCGTGGGGACTCGTCCGTAGACCCGTCCGTAGACCCATTGCCCCAATCACCACTCCAGCCGCGATAGCGGAACACGGCATCCTGAAGACCTTGGCACCACGCCGCCCCCTGGGACTCGCACCAGGTCGCCAAGTCCCCCTGTTCTTCCAGCGCATCCAGCAGTTGAGTTTGGAGTTGACTCAGCGCATCCGCCAAATCCGGCCCTAGGGAAAATCGCTGGGGCAGATCCATGGCAAAGGCCAGGTCAAATCCCCGCTGCCCATCGGTATCCCTCAGCCAGTGCCGAGCCTGGTGCAGCAGGCGTATCAGGGCCTCATCTAGGGCGAGGCTGGGGGGCAAATCTAGCGCCAGTCGGGCCTCTAAGGCGGTGGCCAGGTCGATTCCCTGCTCCAACCGCAGGCCCAGGTAAAATCCCCGCAGCGCCGCCGGATGATAGTCCTCGGCGATGGCTTCCGCCTGATCTTTGGCCCAACCGACCAGCGCCATCAACCGGGGATGGGCCAGGACGTACTGCTGGCTCTGTCGCCAGAGGGCTTCCCACAGGGCGTCGGGTTGGGGCACCATTTCCACCGTGAGGAGGATCACCTCCCGCCAGCGGGCATCGGCAATGTGGCTGGCCAGGTCGGCCCAGTCCTCAGCGTTGGTTTTGGCTAGGGCCGTTAAGGCCCATCGGCGGGCGGTGAGGAATTCCTGAAAGCTGAGGTGGGCAAAGGCATAGCTGCCCAATTCCCGTTCCGTCAACATCCCGTAGTGTTCAATCAACACTTGCAAAATAGCTTTGCTGTCGGCCCACAGCCGCTCTAGGGTATCGCCCTGGGCACCCCGATTTACTAGGCTTTTGGCAATCAGGCCCAGCAGTTCCGCCTCTTCTAGCACCACCCGGCCCTGTTCAAAGCTGTGGGCCGCAACGTCGGCCAAAACTCCGGTCAAATCTAGGGGAGATAGGTGCCGCAGGGGGTGGCTGCGATGGATGCCCCGCTGCTGATCCCACTGCCCCAGCAGCAAATCTAGCGCCTGCTGATACAGCTTGCTGCGCTGCTCTGGAAACTGGCCAAACCGCTGAAAAACCAGACACATCAAATGCAGCAGGATGGGGGTGAGGGCCATTTCCCGCAGGCGGTCGTTCTCCGGGTGGTTGAGGGTCTGCAAGAAGGTTTGGGCGAACCACTCCCCCTGGATGGGCTGGCTGGCCGCAAACCATTTCTCCACAAAGGCCTCGACCTGCTGGGGGGCAAATTCCGTTAGTTCCAGGGTGACTAAGCCATTAAGCTGCGGCAGAGGCCCACCGCTGCGCCCAGATATCAGCACCCGCAGCCCAGGGTAGGTATCCAATAGGGTCTGGATTTGCTGCGTTACGGCCCGATGCTGCTCTATGGGGAGTTCGTCCCAGCCATCTAGCAAGAGCCAGATCCGGCCCTGCTGCCACAGATGATCCACTTGCGATGGGCTTAACCCACTGGCCAACCAGCGCTGGTTGAGGTACTGCTGCACAGGGATGTCCGCCTCAGACACCAGGGCCAACTGGCGCAAACGCAGAAAAACGGGCAGGTAAGCCATCCCGTCGCCCCGCAAACCCTCAGCGCTGATTTCCAAAACTAGATGCTGTAACAGGGTGGTTTTGCCCGCCCCCGGCCCCCCCACGATCAACACCCGCGAGTGGGGCTGTATGGCCTCGGTCGCGGGTGTTTTGGCGAGGCTAGCCGCTGCTCCAAACCGTTGGTGGGGCCGTAAATAGGCCTCTGTGTAGAGTTGGGCCAGGGTGATGGGCTGGTGCAGATCGAGGGGGATCTCCAGCAGGTGGCACTGGGATTGGGCCAGGGTAATCAGGTGCAACCGCGCCTCGGCCAAATCACCCCCTGGGTTCTCGGAGGTCGAGGCAACGGCAGCCTGGGCCTCTTCCAAAACCAGATCCGGCGTATCCGCAACAAAGGCGGATCGGTCAACAATATCTTCCCAATCTAGATCCAGGGTGAAACAGATATCAATAAAAATGTGGCGTTCTACCGGACGCCCAGAAAAAAATTTCCACACAGACTGGCGGGTTTGCAAACCCACCTCAGCCGCCAAATATTCCTGGGTCCATCCGCGCAAGTCAAAGGCTCGCTTGGCCCTAATGATGCCGTCTTGAGATGCCTTGAACGACCGTTTCGCCATGGTTCTTCCGGGTATATTGTGAGGTCTTAGCAAATCACTGCTTTCTAAGACACTGTTCTAGAGGCCATCCGCTAGAACCGGAAATAAACCAGAAAAACAGGCAAAAATCAGTATTTACTCTGCCTTAAATACACTGAGAACACAAATCAAAACCAGTATTTATGCGGCCATGGCAAGGTCAAGCCTTGGAGTTGGACAACCTCATGGCCATCGTCAGAACCGTTGCAGGTAACGGCCACGCTCTGTTGACTGCCATAACGTCGTCAACGCCATTCTGTACGTCCTCGTCACGGTTCGCGATCTAGGTGAAACTCTACCGCACCAGCAGCGTTACCCCAGCCATCAGCAACCCCAGCCCCAGCGCCTTGGTCAGATCCATAGGCCGCACCATGGCCCCAAATAGGCCGTAGTGGTCGATGATGGCCCCCGCCACAAACTGGGTGGCCACCATCACCGTAAACCCCGCCGCCACCCCCAGTCGGGGCACCACATAGCCAATCGCCCCAATAATCACCAACCCCATCAGGCCAGAGGTGAGGGCGTACCAGGGCACCGTATTCCAAGCCTTGAGGTTCCCCCCCTGGGCCACCAGCATCGCCATAGCCACAACTACCGCCCCGCCAGAGTAAGTAATAAACACGCTCTCCAGTGGCCCCATCGCTACCGACAGCAGCCCCATAAACTGCCCTTGCAGCGCCGTGGCAATGCCGCCCATCATGGCCAGAAAAATTACAAACAGGTTTGCCATAGGAGATGCTTATTCAAAGGAGGGGTAAATGTCTATTTAGTCTATGACACAGCGCAGATTCTCTGGTGAAGACGCATCAAAATCATCGGAAGCGGTAGGCGTGGCTACACATCAGCCCGATAGACCCAAAATCCTTACGATAGGCCATCTGCTCCAGCCTTTTGGATTTTTAGGTTTCGGGCCTCAATAAACGCTATGGCTTGCTGCTTGTAGTCTAAATAGGCGGCTTTGGTCGATGGCAGCGGTGATGACTCAAAACCCTCAAAGGGCATAAAAAATTTCACAGCGGAGAAATCAGGGGTGACCATATCCTGGAGCAGAAAGAACTCGACATAGCCCCGAAAATCTTCAAATAGGTCAAAGAAATCGACATAAGCTGTTAGTCATCTAAACTGCGTATAATACATTAAAATTCTGGAATAAGCCATGGGAGTCAGAAACTATCTAACGTCAGAGGAAAAGCAAGAGCTTCAGAAGCA